>NZ_JBYSZI010000049.1:0-55211 GCF_058787075.1 Cupriavidus sp. FW305-46 | reverse complement strand
CCCGTCTCCCCCGCCCCCTCCGCAAGCTGCGATACCCAGGCAGCAGGCGATGAAGAATCGGCAAAGCGAGTAGCGAAGTGCTTCGGACATGGCGCGCTCCTGTCACGGCATCTGACGGCGTGGCGCAACTGCTTGGGGACGGCTTGGCTGAAGGATGCGCCCGTCCATCCGCTGCAACATGCGCTCAAAGACCTCGAAAAAGCCTACAAGAACACGAGCCAGCGAAGCGGCGCATTTGGCGCTGCTGTTCGCCGGTCGGCATCAGTTTGTACTTGAAGGCCTGGATGCGTTGCATGGCCGGAATTTTACTCTCGGCCGATGAGCAGTGAAACCGATATTCGGCATGGGCGGCAGTGGGACGGCTATCCTGCCCACGCTATCCTTCGCCGCCCTGGAGGGCAAGGGAACGCTGCCACGAGCAACAGCGCGGCGCTCGCCACGAACGTGGTCTGGTAGCCGCTGATATCGAACATGAACTCGCTCGTCGCCACCGCTTGGTTCATCGCTCGATAGCCGGCAATCGTCAGGTCGTTGTCAGCCGTATAGTAGATATCACCTGACGACGCCCCCCTTCCTCAACCGCAGCAGCGGAATCCGACGAAGAGGTCGCTGCGGTGCGGCAGGTAGAAGTTCCGGTAGCGAGGATGTTGCATGCGGGCATGGGTGGCGAACGATCCGCCGCGAACCGAGCGATGCGTGTGAAACCAGGGGGCGGAATATTCCTGGTAGGGGTCGGGCGAGAACCCTGCATAGGGCACGAAAGGATCTGCCGTCCATTCCCACACGGCGCTACCCCAGCGGATCAGGTCATGCGTTGCCGCATACTCCCATTCGGCTTCCGTGGGCAAGCGCTTGCCGGCCCAGCGGCAATAGGCTTCCGCCTCGTAGGCATTGATATGACACACCGGCTGCTCGAGCGGCAGCGGCACCCACTGCCCGAACCAGCGCAACGCCCATTGCCCCGGGGCGCCGCCGGCTGTCCGGCGCCAGCGCACCGGATGCGCCAGCCTGCTCTGTTGCAGCCATGCGCGTCCGTCGTCGGACCACCATTGACGGTCGCGGTAGCCGCCGGCGGCCACAAACTCCGCAAATGCGGCATTGCTGACGCAAGTGCGATCGATGCGGAACGGGGCGATGGGGACCGGGTGGGACCACTTCTCGTTGTCGAAGACGAACCCGTCGGCCCCGCTGGGCAACCCCATCTGGAACGTGCCGCCGCCCGCGGCTGCCGCGCCGGCGCCTGGCGCAATGGAAGGCATGCCGAGCGGGGCATGCAGCGGATAATCGAGGGTCTGGCGCATATAGGTCAGCGCCTCCGCATGCATGTCTTCGTGGAACAAGGCGAGCCGGAAAAAATAGAGCGCCGCGTCCGTATCGTCCGATGTGGCGAGCCTGGCGCGAACTTGCTCCAGCACGGCGGCTGCGTAGTCGCGAATCTCGGAGAGCCGGGGCAGCGTAAGATGCCATCGGTCCCGGTGGGCGACGCGCATGGAATCGAAGAGGCGGTCGGCGTCCGGCAGCATGGACGGGAGGCTGGCCACCCAGCAGCCGTCCTGGCCGGCACGTGGCTCCCGCAGCACCCATTGCTCCGTGAACCAGGCGATATGGGCATACTCCCACAAGGGCGGATTGATTCCCGCGTCATACGGAACCTGCCATTGGGACGGCGACAGCTCTTCAAGCACGGCCCAGGTGCGCCGGTGCGCATCGGCAAACGCCGCATCCAGCTCGAACTTGTTTATCCTTCTTGCTGCCGCCCCCTCAGAACCTGTCGTCATGCGTCCTCCCAAGGCCACCGTCGCGATTATCAGTCCAGCGCTGCGCAAAGCCAACAATGGCAACTGGCAAACCGCCAATCGCTGGGCCCGGTTCCTGCAGGGGGACTACGATGTCACGCTGGCCGCTGAATGGTCGACGGCCAGCCCGGGCGGCGCCCTGCCCGATTGCCTCATCGCCCTGCACGCCCGACGCTCGGCCGAGTCCATCGCCAGGTTCGCCGAGGCTTGTCCGGATCGTGCGCTGATCGTCGTGCTGACCGGCACCGATCTGTACCGCGACATCCGCACCGATGCATCGGCCCAGCGCTCGCTCGAACTCGCCACCCACCTGGTGGTGCTGCAGGACGAAGGGCTGGCCGAACTGGCGGCCGCGCATCGCGCCCGGTGCCGGGTGATCTACCAGTCTGCCCCGGCATGCGCGCCCGCGGCGCCCCGCCAGAATCACTTCGAGGTCGTGCTGGTCGGCCACATGCGGGCGGAAAAAGACCCGCTGACGCCCATGCGCGCGCTCTCGCTGCTTCCCGACGATTCGCGCGTGCGCCTGATCCACATCGGCGGCGCGCTGGATGACGCCTATCAGCAGGAAGCCCTGGCGCTGGAAGCACGAGCCTGGCCCGGTGTGCGGCGCTATGTCTGGCTGGGAAACCTGCCCCATGACGAAACCCTGCAGCACATCCGGAAAGCACAGGCCATGGTGATCTCCAGCGCCATGGAAGGCGGCGCCAACGTGATCATCGAGGCCGTCGCCAGTAGCGTGCCGGTGCTGGCCAGCCGCATCCCGGGCAACGTCGGCATGCTGGGCCGTGATTACGAAGGCTATTTTCCGTTGGGTGACGCCGCGCAATTGGCACTGGTGCTGGAACGCACCAGCCGGGATGCCGGGTTCCTGGACCGCCTGCGGCAGCAATGCGCAATTCGCGCGCCGCTGTTCGCGCCGGCGCGGGAACGGGCGGAAGTGAGTAAACTTGTCGCCGACGCCTTGAAACCAGAATGACTCGGAGCCCCGCAGTGGACCAGCCAGACAACGCAAAGATCAAGCTCACCGCCTTTTCCCACGGCGGCGGGTGTGGGTGCAAGATCGCCCCCGGTGTGCTTTCTGAAATCCTCAGGAATTCGGTCGGCTTCCCTGCTCCGGCAGCCCTGCTGGTCGGCAAGGAAACCAGCGACGACGCGGCGGTCTACCAGCTCAATGAGAGCCAGGCCCTGATCGCCACCACGGACTTCTTCATGCCGGTGGTGGACGATCCGTACGATTTCGGGCGTATCGCCGCCACCAACGCCATCTCCGACGTCTATGCCATGGGCGGAACCCCGATCATGGCGCTGGCGCTGGTCGGCATGCCCATCGAAAAGCTGCCGCCCGAGGTCATCGGCAAGATCCTCGAAGGCGGCGAATCGATCTGCGCCCAGGCGGGCATCCCGGTCGCGGGCGGCCACACCATCGATTCCCTTGAGCCGATCTACGGGCTGGTGGTCCTTGGTCTGGTGCACCCGAACCGGGTCAAGAAGAACAGCGGCGCCAAGGCGGGTGACAAGCTGATCCTCGGCAAGCCGTTGGGCGTGGGCGTGTTGTCCGCCGCGGTGAAGAAGGACAAGCTCGACGCGGCTGGCTATCAGGAACTGATTGCCTGCACCACCAAACTCAACACGCCCGGCCGACTGCTGGCCGAATTGCCGGCTGTCCACGCGCTGACCGACGTGACCGGCTTCGGCCTGCTCGGCCACCTGCTGGAGCTGTGTCGTGGCGCGGGCGTCGGCGCGCGGCTGGACATGGGGCGGATTCCACTGCTGCCGCGGGTCGAGCGCATGGCCGCCGAAGGGCTGGTGACCGGCGCATCGGGGCGCAACTGGGTCAGCTACGGCAGCGAGGTGGACCTGTCCACGTCGGTCACGCCAAGCCAGCAGGCACTGCTGACCGATCCCCAGACCAGCGGCGGCTTGCTGGTGTCGTGCGCACCGGAAGCCGTGGACGAGATCCTGGAGATCTTTAGCCGGGAAGGCTTCGCAGACGCTGCCGTGATCGGAGAAATGACGCAAGGTGCCGCCCGTGTTGCCGTTGCTTAAGCGCCTTGCCGCGCTGACCCTGCTGGGCTTTGCCGGCCTCGCCAGTGCCCAGGCTGTCCTGAAGGTCTCGGCCATTCCCGACGAGTCCCCCACCGAACTGCAGCGCAAGTTCGCGCCGCTTGGCAACTACCTGGAGAAGGAAACCGGCATGAAGGTGAAGTTCGTGCCCGTCACGGACTACGCTGCGGTGGTCGAAGCGCTGGCCACCGGCAAGATCGACATGGCGTGGCTGGGCGGCTTTACCTATGTGCAGAGCAAGATCCGGACGAAGGGAGCCACCATCCCCATCGTCCAGCGCCAGGAAGATGCCGCGTTCACCAGCAAGTTCATCACCGCCGACAGCGCGATCAAGTCACTGGCCAACCTCAAAGGCCACACCTTCGTCTTCGGCGCGCCGTCCTCTACCTCCGGCCACCTGATGCCACGGCACTTCCTGCTGCAGGCGGGCATCGACCCGGACAAGGACTTCAAGACGGTCGCCTATTCGGGCGCCCACGATGCGACGGTGGCTTTTGTGCAGGCCGGCAGGGCCGACGCCGGCGTGCTCAATGCCTCGGTGTGGGACAAGCTGGTGGAGCAACGCAAGGTGGATCCCGCCAAGGTCAGGGTATTTGCTGTCACACCGCCCTACTACGACTACAACTGGACCGTGCGCGGCGGGCTCGATCCGGCCTTGCGCAAGAAGCTGACCGAAGCGTTCCTGCGGCTTGACCCGGCCAATCCCGAGCACCGGGAGATCATGGCATTGCAGCGGACCGCCAAGTACATTCCCACCCGGCCGGAAAACTACGACGGCATCGAGGCCGCAGCCCGGGCCGCGGGCCTGATCCAGTGATGCCGGTCTGATGAGCTTCCGCCTGGACGCCGCCAGCATCAGCTACGCCAACGGACAGCGTGCGCTCAGCCAGATCACGCTGGCGGCCGGCCGCGGCGAGCCCATCGCCGTCATCGGTCCGTCGGGAGCCGGCAAGACCTCCTTGCTGCGCTTGCTGGCAACGTCGCTGCGGCCAAGCGAGGGCCGTGTGGAGGTGCTGGAGCAAAGCCCCTGGGCGGTGTCCGCCGCACGCCTGCGGCAGTTGCGCTGCCGCATCGGCATGGTGCACCAGGCGCCGCCGATGCCGCCGCGCCAGCGCGTGATCACCGCCATCCTTGCCGGCCGCCTGGGCATCTGGCCCGCCTGGAAATCCTTGCTGTCGCTGGTCTATCCGGCAGACATCGATGGTGCCGGCGAACAGCTCGCCCGCCTTGAGCTGGCCGACCGCCTGTTCGACCGCTGCGACCAGCTCTCGGGCGGCCAACTGCAGCGCGTGGGCGTCGCCCGCGTGCTTTACCAGCGCCCGGATCTGATCCTGGCGGACGAGCCGGTCTCGGCGATGGACCCGGTGCTGGCCAACCTCACCCTGGGCGAGCTGCGCAAGGAAGCGGATACACGCGCCGTGCCCCTGGTCGCCAGCCTGCACGCAGTGGACCTGGCGCTGCGCTGGTTTCCCCGCATCGTCGGCCTGAAGGCGGGCGAGATCGCCTTCGACCTGCCGGCCGAGCGCGTCACCGACGCGCTGCTGCGCGAACTCTATGCCTCCGAAAGCGCATCGCCACCGGTACAGGGCAGCCAGGCCCTGATGAGCATCGCGGCGGGTGCGAGCGCCGCCATCGGTGGCGATACCCGACCCAGGCCTGCGTGCCGATGACCGCCCACCCGCGCGATCCCCAGGCGCTGCGGCGCGCCAGCGGCCTGGTGGTCGCGCTGCTTCTGCTGTGGCCATTGTTGCAGCTGTCCCGGTTCAGCCCTTCAGCCTTGTTCGACACCGGAAACCTCAAGGTGATGGGCGCCTTCGTGCGCAACTTCCTTCCCCCCGAGGTTTCGCCCGGATTCCTCGGGCTTGTGGTCAACGCCACGCTGGAAACGCTGGCGATCGCCACCGCTGGCATTGCGCTCGCCTTTGTGATCGCAACACCTCTGGCCGTGGCCTTGACGGGCAGCCTGTCGGTGTCGCGCATCGGCCCCGGCCGGGGACGCAAGCCGCGCATGGCGGTGCGCGCTGGCGTGCGCGCCCTGGTGCTGCTGCTGCGCGGGGTGCCGGAGCTGGTGTGGGCACTGGTCTTCGTGCGTGCCCTCGGCCTGGGGGCGGCGGCGGGCGTGCTCGCTCTGGCCATCACCTATGGCGGCATGCTGGCAAAGGTCTATGCGGAAATCCTCGAATCCAGCGACAAACGCGCCGTGGATGCCCTGCTTGGCAGCGGCAGCGGGCGCCTGGCGGCACTGTTCTATGGGCTGCTTCCCCATGCCGCGCAGGAGCTGGTCTCGTACACCGTCTACCGCTGGGAATGTGCCATCCGGGCTTCCGTGGTCATGGGCTTCGTTGGCGCCGGCGGACTTGGGCAGTTGATGGACCAGGCCATGAAACTGCTCAACGGCGGGGAAGCCGCGACCATCCTGCTAGTGTTCCTGCTGCTGGTCCTGCTGGCGGACGCGCTCAGCGCGCACCTGCGCAAGCTGCTCGACTGAATCATGGCGCACAAAGTCAAGGCCGCTCAATTCTGCATGCGCTGCCTGCTCACCCTGATCGCGGTGGCCGCCGCGGTTTCGGGCAGCTTCGCGTATCTGTCGCTCGATCTGGGCCAGCTTTTTTCCGCGGACGCTGCAGCCGAGATGGCGCGCTTCCTGCTGACGTTCTTCCCGCCGCAGCTGTCACCCGCCTTTCTGGCCAGAACCGCTGGCAGCATGCTCGAAACGCTCGCGGTTTCCGCGGTGGGCACGCTGTGTGCGGCGGTGCTGGGCTTTGGCCTGGCACTACCGGCTTCCGGGCTCTACGGCGATGCGCTGCGCGCGTTGTCGCGCTTGCTACTGAACCTGTTGCGCTCGATCCCCGAGCTGGTATGGGCTGCGCTGACCGTGCTCGCAGTCGGCCTCGGACCGTTTGCCGGCACCCTCGCCCTGGCACTGCATACCGCGGGCGTGCTCGGGCGCCTGTTCGCCGAGGCGCTGGAGAATGCGCCGCGCGCACCCGCCCGCGCGCTGATGGAAGGGGGCACTCCTGCCGCGCTGGTCTTCATGTACGGGACGCTGCCGTGCGTATGGCCCCAGTTCCTGGCCTACATCCTGTACCGCTGGGAAACGAATATCCGCGTGGCGGCAATCCTTGGCTTTGTCGGCGCCGGCGGACTTGGGCAGATGCTGTATTTCGAGCTGTCCCTGTTCCATCTGCCCCAGGCTTGCACGGTGATCATCGCCATGCTTGCCCTGGCCGCCGTGGTCGACACAGCCAGCGCGATCATGAGGGGTGGCCGGCATGCGTGAAGAGGCGCCGGCGGCGCTTGCGGTTACTTCCTACGTCCAGGAACCCATGCCGCTCGCGCCAGGGAAAATTGCCAGCTATAAGCTATTGGATTGACTGCTCTATTTAGTCGAGCCCCTTCTCCGACAAGAACGCCTGCATCAGATCTGCCACCTGCAGGTTGTTCAAGTCCGAAAACGGAAAATGCGTGTTCCCGCGTACCCCGAGGTCCGGCAAGTGAACCAGCCTGGCGTCGCCGCCATGGCGATTGACGGCATCGACCCACAGCTTTGCCATCGCCAACCGCACGCGCCAGTTGTCCAGCCCTGGGTCCGCGCCAGGCCGGGTCGGGATGTTGTCGCCGTAGAAGAGCACGATCGGAATGCGCGTGAGCGACTTGAATTGCGCCATCGTCACCGCCACGCCGGCCAAGGGTCCGGTGAGGCTTGGCATTGCCGCAGGCACCTCCCCTTCCGGAAACACGAAGCCGCTGCCAGGTTCGTAAGACACCACGGCGCGGATGGCCGGGTTGCGCATGACCGCTTGCCATCCCAGCCCGCCGCTGTAGGAATGCGTGACCAGGATGCCGGGGCCGATACGGTGGAAGAGCGCCGATACGGCATCGACCGCCACCTGGTTATCCAACGGCCCGGTATCCGGCACCATTTGCCTGAAGAACTGGTTCAGTGCCTCCGGATCCTTCGAGAACTGCACGCCGGGGTAAAAGTCCGGCCATGCGCCCAGGCGGAACATATTGAACCAGCGTTGTTCATCCGGTTCGGCGGCGATTCGCGCGGCGACGGTGCTTCGGCCCGCGCCGCCCCGGCGCGGTTGGTCCAGCAGATACACCGGAAAGCGGCGGCGCAGGAAGATGGTCTGGAATCCTTCGCGACCGTCGGGGGTGGTCTCCCACGTCTTCGAAAACTCGCCAAATCCGTGCCACATCACCAGGGGCAGCTTGCGCGGGTTCACGGGGATCTGGTAAGCCACGCGCGCATGGTCACCATGGAGCGTCTGTCCGTCAGGACCAGCCTTACCCAGTTCATAGATACCCGGGCTACGCACGACAGTGCCGCCGACCGCGAAGCTGCCCTGGGCCTGGAGCACGAGCGGCGCGGAGAGAGCGTTGCCGCCGAAGACCGCTGTGCAGATGAGTGGCAAGGCAAGAAGAACACGAAAATCAAGAAGCATGTCAGCACCCTCAGAGCCCGAGCGGTGGCTCGCTGATACCCGCGTATGGCTATAGCTGAAAAGGCAGGCCGCGCTGCCGCTTGCCGGTCAGCCGCGCGATGGCATTCGCGAACGCCGGCGCAAGCGGTGGCAGACCTGGTTCACCCATGCCGGTCGGCGCATCGGCACTGGGCACGATGTGCACGTCGAAGGCAGGCATGTCGGTAATGCGGGCGACCGTAAAGTCGCCGAAATTGCCCTGCTCGAGGGAAGTTTCCACCACGGAGCGAATGCGCTCGGGGCGGCTGTCCATGCCTTTGGTGGCATCGCCGTCCTTGAAGCCAAACTTGGTGGCGATGACAACCTGATCCCGAATCGGCTGCAAGGCTTCGCCAACCATTTCCTCGTTCAGGGCACCGTAGGCTTCTGCGGTATCGAAGAAGGTCACCCCGCGCTCGAAAGCGTCGCGGATCATCTGGACCGCCGCCGCACGTTCCAGTCCGGGGCCGTAACCAAAACTCAGCCCCATGCAGCCGAAGCCCAGGGCAGAAACTTCCAGGCCAGAACGGCCGAGTTGTCGCTTGTGCATGGTGGTCTCCCGTCCAATTGGTCCGATACCCGGGACTGTAAAGACCACTGTCTCAACCAACTAGGCCATTCCCGTTTGCATCAGTTACAAGAAAAACTTGATAATCGGCTTCCAAGCCGGGAGATTGCCATGCCGGTCAACGAATTCAGGGCGATCGCCATGTTCGCCAAGGCGGTCGAGTTGGGCAGCATCCGACGCGCCGCCCAGGCGCAGCGGGTGACGCCACAGGCAGCCAGCCAGGCGATCGCACAACTGGAGCAGCATCTGGGCGTTCGCCTGCTCCACCGCACCACGCGCAACCTGGCGCTTACCGAAGAAGGACAGCGCCTGCTCGAGAACACCCAGCCGGCGATCGCGGCGCTGGACCGGGCCCTGGCCATTGCCCGAGAAGCCAAGGACGACATTGCCGGGCCCCTGCGCATCGTCGGTCCAAAGTCGTCTTTCGCGCCCATCCTCATGCCGGTGCTCGATGAGTTCTGCCGGACGTATCCCGACATCCAGCCAGACATCCAGCTTGACGACGGCATTGGCAACTGGGTATTGGATCGCATGGATGTCGGCTTCAGGATTGGCATTTCGCCGAACGAGGGCGTGATCGGCCGCCAGTTGTTCCCGATCCAGATGATCGTGTGCGCTGCACCGGCCTACCTGGCCAGCCACGGCGTTCCCGCCACACTGGGCGACCTGGTCGCCCACCGATGCGCTGTTTTTCGCCACCCCGCAACCGGCACGGTATCGCCCTGGTATTTGACGGTGGATGGCAAGCTCGAGCACAGGCTGATGTCACCGGCATTCTCGACCAACGACACCGAACTCGAACTGCAGGCCGTGCTCGCCGGGCAAGCGATCGGCCAACTCGCAAACTTCTCCGCGGCGGCGCACATCCGTGCCGGCAGACTGGTACCTGTGCTGCTCCAGCACATGAGCGCTCACATCGGACTGCACATCTATTACGGAAGCCGCACCGCACAACCGAAGCGCGTGCGGGAATTTCTGGATCTGGCGATTTCCCGCCTGCTGGACTCGCCCGATTTCGTATTGAATGGAAAGGAACTCGGCACTGCTGCGCGGGGCTGGCGGGATGCGCAGCGGCGGGGGAAGTAAAAGCGAAGGTGCGTTCGGGCCGGCTACCGCCGGACCAGGCGTTGGCCGAATAACAAACGAACGGGACGCGCAGGCAGTAATATGAGCGCTCCTCCCCCCATTGGAAGTATCGCGATGCAAGTACTGGTTGACGCGGACGCCTGCCCGGTTGTCGTCAAGGAAATGCTGTACCGGGCCGCACAACGTGTCGAAGTGTGCGTCACGCTGGTTGCCAACCAGTACATGCGCACGCCGCCTTCGCGCTTTATCAAGTCACTGCAAGTGCCTGCGGGCTTCGACGTCGCCGATGACCGTATCGTCGAACTGGTCTGCAGCGGGGACCTCGTAATTACTGCGGACATCGTTCTTGCCGCCGCCGCCCTTGACAAGGGCGCCTATGTGCTCGACCCGCGAGGAAGCTGGTTCAGCCGTGAGAACATCCAGGAGCGCCTGACGATGCGCGAGGTGATGGAACAACTCCGCAGTTCGGGCGTTGATACCGGCGGGCCGGCACCGTACGCCCAGCAGGACAGCAAGGCGTTCGCTGGCCAATTGGACCGCTTCCTGGCACGCCATGCGCCGCCGGGTGCGGTCGCCTGAGGCGTGGCTGGCAGTGGCCGCTCTGGCAGTGCGGATCGGCCCTACATCAGCTCGGTCTTCAACGCCGTCGACTGGATCCAGCCCGCGAAGGCGTCAATGGACGCCTGCCTTGGATGATGAGCGGTTGCCATCAGGTAGAAGCCATAGCCTGGCAAGGACAGGGGATGTGCCTTGACCAAGGTCCCCGGACAATCGGGGAGATATGCAAGGAGACGATCATCGAGCAGTCGGTGGTGAGTCGCATCGTTGATCAGCTTGAGCAACGCGGATTTGCCGTGAGGAATAAGCGCCCGACCAACGCTCGAGTGGTTGAGGTGAGATTGACGCCGGTTGGAGAGGCCGTCTATGACAAAGTCGACGTTGCGGCCAAAGACATCGCCGCTGACACGCAAGAGATCCTGACCGAGGAGGAACGTGCGTTGCTCAATGCGACGCTCGCTCGTCTGGTGACACACGTTCTTAGCCGGGACGACTAGGTTGGCAAGGCTTGGCATCTAACGTCGACGTGCCGCGACCGCTTCAACCGTAGCGCCAGGTGTCAACCAGACCGGCGTGGTTGCCGGCATCAAACATATCTTCTGACGTGGCAGGGGCATTGGTGGCGATGTCCCCTTTTTTCGCTTTGGAGAGCGAATAAATCTGCGTCAAATGGCGTCTGCCGTGCAGTCCAGCTATTCTCGTCAGCGCAGTCTCGTTAATTCCGGTTCTTGGGCGGGCGCACGGCGACGTCATTAGCTAATAACTCTTTCGGAAAACGCAGTCTGACGAATCCGGTCCCCTACACTACGGCGCTCCCCTCTTCCGTGGCAACGCTTCCGCTCAGCTAGTCGGACACCGGGCCAGGCAGTTTGGCGATCACCTTGATCTCAAACTGGAAGCCGTAGAGCCATGCGTCAGCGTCGATTCCAGCTTCACATCGGCGTCAGCGACCGGATGGTGGACGTGATTGGCGACAACGTGGATTGCGTATTGCGGGGTGGGGAGTTGACCGATTCCTCCTTGCAAGCGCGCCGCGTGGGCGAGCTAAGGCTCGGTGTCTACGCGGCCCCCGGCTATCTCGAGCAAGCGGGCACACCCATGCATCCGGGCGAACTGGAAGACACCCACCACCGCATCGTCGGATTCCTGGGAGCCAGCAGCGGCAAGGTCGCACCGGTTACGATGCAACGCGATGGCGAGAGCATCAGTGTCCGAGGCCGCTATCTGGCCGCGCTCGATGATGGCAATGCCTATCTCGCGGCGGGTCTCGCCGGCGTAGGTGTCCTTTGGCTACCGCACTACATGGCCCGGGAATATGTGGCGCGCGGCCAGCTAGTGCCGGTCTTGGAGAGCTGGCGCCTTGATCCCATGCCCATGTACGTCGTTTATCGGCCGAACAGGCACGTCAGCGTGAAGCTCAGGGTGTTTATCGATTGGGTGGGCGAATTGATGGAACGCCACGTATCGCGTTTGCCCCCGCACCATCCATGAATCGCGCGATGTTGCGCAGCGCGCTTTATCAGGCAGTCTGGCCGCGGCGGGGAGTGGCCCTTGACCAAGGGTCAGATAGTCAGCTCCCGCAGGCGGATCGGATTAACCGTCCGTTTCAAGGCCCATGGAATGACCGGATCACCCACGCATCCGCAACAGATCAGCGTAAGAAACCAGCTTGCGTTTCTCATTGGCAAGCGTCTTTCGTTTGGACGCCGAGCGGGTTGGTTGGCCGCGCTCGAACTTGGCGGCGGCGCGTGCATCCTCCCGCGCGTAGGCCCGCGCGGTCTTGGCTTCCGCCTTCAGGCGTTCAGCCTCCAGCCGCGCGGCAGTGCGTTCCTCTCGGGCAACATCTTGCACGGCCGACATGATTTCGGCTCTTAGCAGATCGCGCCTTTGCCTGGCAGCGGCACGGGCAGCCTGCAATTGCTCTTTCCTCTGCCGCAGCCAGTCTTTCCCGTTGACCGGCGCAGGCCTGGCCTCTGGCGGCACGCTCAGGCGCAAAGCCCTGCTGGTTGAAACTCTCTCAGTCGGCGGCGCGCGCCGCGCATCCTGCTTCGCATCACTCACGCTGCATCACTCTCCCAGCACCACATGGCTGCGGCCCATGCGTCACTGGTTGAAAGTCCGTAAACTCATGCCAGCAACCTTACCATAGGACTGCATCTCGGGCCTGGTGCGTCCAGCTTCCTTTTGCGTGGCGGCATGAATCGCTTAAACACGCGGGCTTAAGCCGTCACCGCGCGGTAAGTGCCGCGATATCGCGTACGCCGCCGTCGATCACCAGTGCGGCAATGCCCGCCGCCTCGGCCGCGACCGTCAGCACTTCGCCCCAGTAGCCAGCAAACGACCTCCTGGATCGACGGAAGGCCAGCCACGGGGCGCGTTCATACAAGAACCAAAAAAAAGCCGCTCCAAAGAGCGGCCTTCCCGGCAAACGAAGTAAAGGGTCGCCCCAGGATCAGTCATCCAGCAACGACAAGTCCCGCACCGCGCCCTTGTCCGCCGACATCACCAGCTTGGCGTAAGCCTTTAGCGCAGCAGACACCTTGCGCGGACGCGCCTTGGCCGGCTTCCACCCCTTGGCGTTCTGCTCTTCGCGGCGGCTCGCCAGTTCCTCGTCGGACAGCAGCACGTTGATGGTGCGGTTGGGAATGTCGATGCGGATCTTGTCGCCGTCGCGCACCAGGCCGATGGCGCCGCCAGCCGCCGCTTCGGGCGAGCAGTGGCCGATGGACAAACCCGAGGTGCCGCCGGAGAAGCGGCCGTCGGTCAGCAGCGCGCAGGCCTTGCCCAGGCCCTTGGACTTGATGTAGCTGGTGGGGTAGAGCATCTCCTGCATGCCGGGGCCGCCCTTGGGGCCTTCGTAGCGCACGATCACCACGTCGCCGGCCTTGACCTTGTCGTTGAGGATGTTCTCCACCGCCTCGTCCTGCGATTCGGTGACGTGGGCCGTGCCTTCGAACACGAGGATGCTCTCGTCCACGCCGGCGGTCTTCACCACGCAGCCGTCGAGCGCGATATTGCCCGTCAGCACCGCCAGGCCGCCTTCCTTGGAGAAGGCGTGCTCGTAGGAGCGGATGCAGCCCTCGGCGCGGTCCAGGTCCAGGCTGGGCCAGCGCGTGTTCTGGCTGAACGCCACCTGGGTGGGAACGCCCGCCGGGCCGGCCAGGTAGAAGTTCCTGACGGCTTCGTCCCGGGTCCGGCTGATGTCCCACTGCTCCAGCGCGTCCTTGAGCGTGGGGGCATGCACCGTGGGCACGTCGGTGTGCAGCTTGCCGGCGCGCTCCAGCTCGCCCAGGATGGCCATGATGCCGCCCGCGCGATGCACGTCTTCGATGTGGTACTTGTTGGTGTTGGGCGCCACCTTGCACAGCTGCGGCACCACGCGCGAGAGACGGTCGATATCGGTCATGCCGAAGTCGATGCCCGCCTCGCTCGCGATCGCCAGCAGGTGCAGGATGGTGTTGGTGGAGCCGCCCATGGCGATATCCAGCGTCATGGCGTTCTCGAACGCCTTGAAGCCTACCGCGCGCGGCAGGACGCGCGCGTCTTCCTGCTCGTAGTACTGGCGCGCCAGTTCCACGATGCGGCTGCCGGCGCGCTTGAACAGCTGCTCGCGGTCCGCGTGGGTGGCCACCACCGTGCCGTTGCCGGGCAGCGACAGGCCCAGCGCCTCGGTCAGGCAGTTCATGGAGTTGGCGGTGAACATGCCCGAGCACGAACCGCAGGTGGGGCAGGCGGAGCGCTCCACCTCGGCCACGTCGGCGTCGGAATAAGCGCTGTCGGCGGCGATCACCATGGCGTCCACCAGGTCGAGCTTCTTGAACTCCATGGCCTTGGTGACGGGGTTGGCCAGGCGCGTCTTGCCGGCTTCCATCGGGCCGCCGGAGACGAAGATCACCGGGATGTTGAGCCGCATCGCGGCCATCAGCATGCCGGGGGTGATCTTGTCGCAGTTGGAGATGCACACCATGGCGTCGGCGCAGTGCGCGTTGACCATGTATTCCACCGAGTCCGCGATGATGTCGCGGCTGGGCAGCGAATACAGCATGCCGTCGTGGCCCATGGCGATGCCGTCATCGACCGCGATCGTATTGAACTCCTTGGCCACGCCGCCCGCGGCCTCGATCTCGCGCGCGACCAGCTGGCCCAGGTCCTTCAGGTGCACGTGCCCGGGCACGAACTGGGTGAAGGAGTTGACCACCGCAACGATGGGCTTGGAAAAATCTTCGTCTTTCATGCCGGTGGCGCGCCAGAGCGAGCGCGCCCCTGCCATGTTGCGGCCGGCGGTGGAGGTTTTGGAACGGTATGTGGGCATTTTTTATTGCTGAAGAAATATCGCAGAAAGGAAGCGGGCCACAGGAATAAGGGCCCTTGCGCGCCCGTTGCGAACAACCTCTTGAGCTGCGCCCTGGGCAAAAGCGCAATTATCCCACACCGCTCGGGCGGTCTTGCCACCACGCACCGGTCCCGCCTGAGCCCCACGGACCGCGAGAAGTTGCCTACGCTAGACGGATCCCGATAACGCTGTGGGAGGACCGGAAATGGCCGCCACGAAATCCACCCGCAAGCCGGCAAAGGGCCGCGGCAAGACGCGGCGCTGGTCGCAGCAGGTAACCGAGCACAGCGACGCGCTGGACCTCGAACCGCACCTCTTCGCCTCGGACAACCCTGAGGAAATTGCCGCCTCGCTCAAGCGTTCCGCCGTGAGCAGCCGGCGCCGCAAGGGCACGGCGTTCCAGTCGGCGATGTCGATGCTCAATTTCTACATCAATCGCGCCGGCCGTCATCTGCCCAAGGCGCGCCGCGCCACGCTGGAAAAGGCCAAGGGCAAGCTGCGCGAAGCGTTCGGGCGGCCACCTTAGGCAGGCGCTACGCGCCCCGCCTGGCTTGCGCGACGGCGTTTTCGCGCCAATGCTTGTTCCTATGTCACCTGCACGGAGCCTGATCATGGACAGAAAAAGCGAATTGCAAGCCACCGTGGACGCCCTGGCACAAGCGGGCAAAGGGTTGCTGGCAGCCGACGAGAGCGGGCCGACCATCGCCAAGCGGTTCGAACGCATCGGCGTGGAGTCGAGCGAGGAAAACCGCCGCGCGTGGCGCAACCTGCTCTTGTCGAGCCCAGGTCTTGGCGAGTTCATCAGCGGCGTGATCCTGTACGAGGAAACCTTGGGTCAGCGCGCCGACGATGGCACGCCGCTGCCGGAACTGGCGGCGCGCCAGGGCATCGTGCCCGGTATCAAGGTGGACAAGGGCAAGATCGCGCTCGCCCTGGCACCCGGGGACGAGATCACCGAGGGTCTCGACGGGCTGGCCAAGCGGCTTGCCGGCTATCGCCAGCAGGGCGCGCGCTTTGCCAAGTGGCGTGCGGTCTACAACGTTTCGGACAAGTTGCCGGGCTGGGCTGCCGTCCAGGCCAATGCGGAAGCGCTGGCACGCTATGCCGCGATCTGCCAGGAAGCAGGCGTGGTACCCATCGTCGAGCCCGAGGTGCTGATGGACGGCGCGCACTCCATGGCGCGTTGCGCCGAGGTTACCGAGGCCGTGCTGCACGCAGTCTTTCATGCCTTGCACCGGCATGCGGTGGTGCTCGAGCACATGCTGCTGAAGCCGAGCATGGTGCTGCCCGGCAAGGAGGCCGGGCACGCGGCCCCGGCCGAGGTCGCCATGCAGACCGTGCAGGTGCTCAGGCGCACGGTGCCGGCGGCGGTGCCGGGCATCTTCTTCCTGTCCGGCGGCCAGACGCCCACCGAGGCCACCGTCAATCTGGACGCCATGAACCGGCTTGCCCCGCTGCCCTGGCGATTGTCCTTCTCCTACGGGCGCGCCTTGCAGGAGCCGCCCCTGCTGGCCTGGCGCGGCGACGCCGCCAACGCCGCGCAAGCGCAACGGGCGCTGCTGCAGCGCTCACGGCTGAATGCCATGGCCTGCCTGGGTCAATACGACGCGGCGCAGGAGAACGCCGCAGGCTGAGCTTGCCGATGCGCCTGCGCTCCTTCGGCGCAGACGCGCAGCCCCGATGCCAGCGCGGCAAATTCCGCATACCTCAGGGCCCGCGATCATGGCTCGCCCCGTTGCGCCATTGTTCCTATAGTCGTATGGGGCGCCAGGCCGAGCCTTCGTGGCATCGGTTCAAGCCGGGCCGCTCCGCCGAAGACCCACGGCTCGCCGCCATGATCGGCGAGCCGTATTCATCCACGAACAGGAGTCCAGGTCATGAGCAACAAGCCTACGGTTGTGTTGGTGCACGGGTTCTGGGGCGGCGCCGCGCATTGGCGCAACGTCATCATTGAGCTGGCACGCAAGGGGTATCCGTCCCTGCGCGCCGTGGAGCTCCCGTTGACCTCGCTGGCTGACGATGCCGAGCGCACCCGCAAGATGATTGCCCAGCAGGCAGGCCCTGTCCTGCTGGTGGGGCATTCGTACGGCGGCGCCGTGATTACCCAGGCGGGTGACCAGCCGAATGTGGTCGGGCTTGTCTATATCGCGGCCTTCGCTCCCGACGCGGGGGAGAGCCCCGGCGCAATCACGCAGCAGCATCTTCCTGCCGCAGCGCCGAACCTGGTGCCCGACAGCGATGGCTACCTTTGGCTCAACCCCGACAAGTTCCACGAGAGCTTCTGCCAGGACCTGTCGCCCGACGAAGCCCTGGTGATGGCGGTGACGCAGAAGGCGCCGCTTGCCAGCACCTTTGGCGATACCATCACCGCGCCGGCGTGGAAGAAGAAGCCGTCCTGGTACCAGGTCTCAAGCGAAGACCGGATGATCGCCCCGGAGAACCAGCAGAAGATGGCGGCCCGGCTCAATGCCAGGAAAGTCATCACCCTGGCGGCAAGCCATGCTTCGCTGGCGTCGCAGGCACCAGAAGTCGCGGCCTTGATCGACGAGGCGGCAAGCGAGGCCATCAAGGCGTAGCCACTGCCGGCGCTGCTGCGCGGGATGCAGCAGGAAATGCAAGGAAACGTCCTTACCCGGGATCAGCTCGATGCCTATTTTTCTTCTTATGTGGGCATGGAGGGGGCAACCCGGCCGCAGCGGCCTGGATTTGCGATCCAGCGCCCGCCACGGCGGGTTCGCCGCTAGTGGCGCCGCTGACGCCAGCGCATTTGCCGCAAGCCTGGGACGCCAACTTCCGTGCCGTTCATGCACGGGACATGGCAAGGTGGCAGACACACCAGCGCATTGCTCGCATCATGTCTGCAGCCATTCGAACCAGCCTGTCTACCGTTGACCGCAAGCTGTGTGGCGATTCGCCAGCAATCACGAGATAGCCATGTCCCGATACGTTGCCTTTCTTCGCGGCATCAGCCCGATGAACGCCCGGATGCCCGAACTCAAGCGCTGCTTCGAGGCGGCGGGCTTCTCCGAAGTGAAAACCCTGCTCTCCAGCGGCAATGTCGTGTTCAACGCGCGATCGTCGTCACTGGCCAGCCTGGAGCGACGCGCCGAGAAGGCGATGCAGTCTGAACTGGGCCACAGCTTCGACACCTTCGTCCGGCCGTCCCGCTATCTCCAGGACCTCATCGACTCGGACCCTTTCGCCGGGCTCAGCCTTGCGCCTTCGGCCAAGCGGGTTGTCACCTTTCTCCGCAACCCGGTGCCGCCAGACGTGGAGCTGCCCATCGAGCGCGACGGCGCAAGCATCGTCAAGGCCAATGCCACGGAGGTCTTCAGCGCCTACGTGCCCGATCCGAAGAAAGGCCCGGTGTTCATGCGCCTGCTCGAACGCTCGTTCGGGAAGGGCATCACCACTCGCACGCTCGATACCGTCATCAAGTGTGCCAAGGCATAGGCTTCATGCGTAAGGCGGTCGTCCGACGTCTTCGAGTGCGGCACGCAGATCGTCGCCGGGACAAAGGCGTAAGGGATGTGCTTGCATCGCGCGGTTCCAGGGTGGGGCTCTGTGGCAGATTAAGGCGAATTGAGACCGATCGCGATTGAGCACCAGCTTTCGGTCGTTGGCGTCCTGCCCTGCGCGGGACGCTGGTTTCGACAGCCTCCGGCGTCCGGCCGAGGCCGGTCGCGTAACACGTTACGTTACACGTAACACCCCGCCGCGGCCGTCAGTCGTCCGCAAAGGCCGGCAGGTCTGCGTCAACCTCCCGGAAACCCGCAGCGGGCCTGGCTCCCGCGCTTGTGCGCGATGGCACGAGGCGGCCGTGCCAGAGTTGGCATTGCCCTTGCTGGTACTGGTGCAGGGCGCTGGTCACGAAGCCAGCGCAGGCAAACCGGAGGAGACAAGGATGAGCTGGACGAACCGTGGAGCGGCCGCCTGGGAGCAAGTCCTGGGGCGCAGCCGCGAGGCACATGCCGTGGTGATCGACGACATGCCGGTGTACCGGCACGGAGTCATGCGCCTGCTCGGAGAAATGCCGGGCATTGGCCGGGTCGAACTCGTGGAAACGGACGCCCTGGCGGCACGCAATGCGCGCCTGCCGGCTCCGGCATTGCTTGTGTTCGGCATGCCGCCGGATCTTGCCGAAGGCTGGCACCTGCTGCGCCTGGCCAGCCTGGTGCTGAAGCCAAGGCGCCTGCTGCTGGTCTCGGACAATATGTGGCTGCGTCTGCCACCAGGCCTCGACGGCCGGTTTGCCCGCGCCCTGTCCAGGTCCGCTTCGCTCGCAACGATCGAGCGGGATGTGCGCGCGTTGCTGGACCTTCCGCCCTCTGCGGAAGCTACGCCCGGGCAAGACGCCGGGTCGGTAGCCTTCCAACGCCCGTTCCACGTGCTCGCGTAAGCCGTTCATGCGGCCACGGATACCGGCAACAGCCGCACGCTTATAGAGCTGTAGCGTTGAACGAGACCCAGCACCAGCGTTGACTGCAGCGCGCGCCCCTCCTGAAGAGGGTGAAGCCATGCTGGCATACCTCGCTATTCAAACACGATTGTGTCCCCGCAACTCGAGAACGAATTCACTTGCCACAAATGGCGGTCTTCGACGGAGGCACGACGGATCTTCAGGCTCGGCGTCAAGTCGCCGCTCTGCACGCTCCAGCGCTTGCGGACAACCACCATCATATCGAGCCTCTCATGAGCCGGCAGTTGCGTGTTGATCCGATGGCGCAACTGTTCCAGGGTCCGCGCCACGGCTGCGCATGCTCCCCGCGCCACGAACTCGCGGGCCGCCTGGTTCAGCATCAGCAGCGCAAACGGTTGCGTGCGGCCAGCCCCGGTCACGCAGGCAGCTTCGATCCATGGATGGCTGGTCAGGCTGGCTTCGATTGGTGCCGGGTTGACAAAGATACCCTTGGCCGTCTTGAATGGATCATTCATGCGACCGGTAATGCGCAGGAACGCACGGGCGTCTATGTAGCCACGGTCGCCGGTCTTGATGTAGCCGTCTGGCGTCAGGCTGTCGGCCGTCAGGCCGGATTCCTTGTAGTACCCAAGCATCTGTGCTGGACTCTTGACCAGGATCTCGCCGTTTGGCGCAATACGGCACTGCACATCGGGAGAACACTGTCCGACATATCCTTCGCGCGCGCTACCCAAGCTGTTGAAATGCGAGTATCCGAAATTTTCCGTCATCGCGTAACCCTCGGGCAACTCCAGGCCAAGCCGGCAATACCAGCGCAGCAGGTATGTGGGCACCGCGGCTGAACCGATATATGCAATCCTGACGTCGGCAAGACCCATTGCACGCAGCAGCTTGCGCCGCATCAGGCCTGAGAGCAGCTCTTGACAATCTGCGGCACCCAGGTGCTGATCATTCCCAGCGTGTTGGTTTCCGGGCTCAGTTCGGCGTCCAGCATCACCGGCGCCGTTTCCATCATCGTCGCCACGGCGAACGGCTTCAACGAGGGAAGCAACGACGTGACGATCAGCGTCCTGAATCGCCCCGGCTTTCGTGGAGGCTAGTTGGTTTAAGTCAGGCCGTGGCGGCCTGCTCGGTAAGTTGCCGATAATACGTTGCTTCGGCTTCGGCTTCGGCCGGTGGCACGTACCCAATGGAGCCGAGCAGCCGGTGATGGTTGTACCAGGACACCCAGTCAACAACGCCGGCATCCTGCGCGACAAGTCATTCAGCAAGCTCGAGATCGCCGACATCAAGGCCGTGCTGGACGTGCACCTCATGGGCTCGATCTACTGCACCAAGGCCGTCTGGGAAATCATGCGCGCCCAGGAGTATGGCCGCATCGTGATGACCACTTCGTCGTCGGGCATGTTCGGCAATTTCGGCCAGTCCAACTTTGACCAGCAGGAAATAGGCCACGGCCAGTTGCATCACCGGCAGCGAGCACAGCGTCTTCGCCAGCGACACGTCATGCGCCTCCGCTAGGCGCCGAGGGCCGACGTCACAGGCATGGCGATCATGAAGAACGCGTTGGCGCGTGCGCGATGCGCCGACGGGAACCAGAACATCATGTACAGCAGGACGCCGGGCAGGAAGCCCGCTTCCGTGATGCCGACCAGGATGCGCAGGACGTAAAGGCTGTTGGCATCCGAGGCGAACATCGTCGCGGTCGATGCAATGCCCCACGCCACCATGATGATCGCGACCCAGCGACGCGCGCCGAGCTTGCCGAGCATGATGTTGCTCGGCACCCCGAAAAAATGTAGGCGCCATAGAGCACGGTCGAGGCGAGGTTGAACTCCGTTGCCGAGAGGCCGAGGTCGCGCCCCATCGTCAGTCCCGCGAAGCCGATATTGATGTGGCCTAGGGATGAGAGCATGAAGAGGACGAACAGGAAGCCGATCAACCGGCGGTAGATCTTTCCGACCACGCGTTCGTCGGCCATGGCGTCTGCTTCGCGGAATCTTTCCTCCGACAACGGCATGGCAGGGGCGGGCATGGCATCGATCGTGGGATCGCTACCTGGTCTCATGACTTGTCTCCCTTGTGGATTGGCCACGACAACCGTGGTGGGCGTACGCCTTTGTCAGGCCGTGTGCGATGCGCAGACGGCCCGGTGTCGCGTTTCTTGCTTTCATAGCCAACGTAGTTCCAGGTGTTGGCGAAAAAGTGCTCCTGTTCCAGCGGGAACAGCTCCGGGTCGATGTAGACGTCGCGGTGCGCGCGGTCACGCACGGCGTCGCGGTTGTCGCCGTACCTGCTCATGCCAAGGTCTCCTTGCTCGCGTGCGAATCAATCCAGCTTGATTCCGGCATCGCGGATCACGCGTCCCCACCGCTCACGCTCGCTGCGCGCATAGGTGGCGAGCTCGGCCGGCGTGCTCGGCGCGGGCTCGATGCCAAGTGCCTGCAGGCGCGCCTTGATGGCCGTCGTGCCGAGCGCCTCGACCAACGCTTTGTTGAGGGCGGTGACTGCCTCCCGCGGCGTGGCCGTCGGCACCACCAGCGCCTGCCACGCATAGGCCTCGAAGCCGGCCATGCCCTGCTCGCTCAAGGTCGGAATCTCGCCCATCGTCTTGAGCCGTGAGGCACTGGCCACGCCGATCGGCTTGACCTTGCCCGACGTGATGTAGGCGCCCCCACTCGAGGTGTCGACGAACATGAACGGCACCCGCCCGCCGATCAGGTCCAGCAGCGCCGGCGCCGCGCCGCGGTACGGCACGTGCGTAAGCTTCAGTCCTGTTTGCTGGCGGAACAGTTCGGTCACCAGATGGTGCGGGCTGCCTGGTCCCGGCGAGGCGTAGGTCATGCCCTCCGGGTTGCGTTTGGCCCAGGCAAGAAACTCCTTCAGGTTCGTCGCCGGCACGTTCGGCGCCACCACCAGCACCAGCGGAAAGCGAGCGATCGATCCGACCGGCGCGAAGTCTTTCTCCGCGCTGTAGGTGAGCTTGCTGTAGAGCGATGGGTTGGCGGCCAACATCGCCGAATCGGCGGTCATCACGACGTTGCCGATGTCCTTGCTCTTGCCGACGTAGTCGGCTGCGATATTGGAGCCGGCCCCCGGCTTGTTGACGACGACGATGGTGCGGTCGAGCGTCTTGCCCATCGCTTCGGCCAGCATGCGGGCGACAACATCGGAGCCCCCGCCAGCGGCATAGCCGACAACCCATTCCATGGGCCGTCCCTCAGCGGCGAGTCCCGCCAGCGGCACCAGCAGCGGAACGAAGAGGGCGAGCAACCGGCGGTAGAACCTTCGGACTCCGCGTTCGCCGGCCATGGCGTCTGCTTCGCGGAATCTTTCCCCCGGCAACGGCATGGCAGCGGCGGGCATGGCATCGATCGTAAGATCGCTATCTGGTCGCATGACTTGTCTCCTTTGTGGATAATGGCCGCGACAACCGTGGTGGGCGTACGCCTTTGTCAGGCCGTGTGCGATGCGCGGACGGCCCGGTGTCGCGTTTCTTGCTTGAGTGACTGGAGGCCTACCGGCCAAGCGCCTTCGCGGTCTGGCCGCCGATGGCGTAGTCGGTCTTCGGCACGTCGAGGAACATCACCCTGACCGAAGAGCGGTCGACGCCAAGCGCATTGATCGCGGCGTCAGTGACATCGGTGATGAACGCCTCCTTCTGCTGCTGCGA
The DNA here is from genome assembly GCF_058787075.1 of Cupriavidus sp. FW305-46. Classification (NCBI taxonomy): domain Bacteria; kingdom Pseudomonadati; phylum Pseudomonadota; class Betaproteobacteria; order Burkholderiales; family Burkholderiaceae; genus Cupriavidus; species Cupriavidus sp. FW305-46. Next base: position 32,247 of record NZ_JBYSZI010000049.1, on the reverse strand, counting down.
CCGGCCTTCGATCAGGTAAATCTGCACGACTGGCATTGCCTCTCTCCTTTCATGAAATTCCCAGCGCAGCGTATGACGTACCGCGGGGGTGCGATATTGGGTCGCGTTTGCGCTCGCATAGAGGATTCTGGCGGGGCGCATAGGTAATTCCCTTAGACCCGCGCCAGTTGGTGATGCCGCCCAACAGGGCGACGATGGAACCGCGTTGCAAGAACGTGCCCCGGCGGTGCGCTCGGCACAAAACGGCAGGCGCTATCTCGCGTGCTGCACGCGGTGAAAATCGCGGTTGAAATACACCAGGCTCCCGCCTTGGTGGCCGACCGCGACACGATCGAGCGTGACGAAGATGACCGAGTGGGAACCCACCTCCTTGCAATCGCTGATGCTGCCTTGCAGCTTGACAATGGCATCGCGCAGGGCCGGCTGGTCGGCATCGCCTTCGTCCCAGATGTCCCACGCGAAACGGTCTTCCATGGGCACCTGCGTCATACCGGCGAAATGCCGGGCAAGCTCTTCCTGTTCGCTATTCAACACATTGACGCACAGCCGGCCATTGCGTTGGAAGATGGCGTGCGAGGCACTGCCCCGGTTCACGCAAACGAGGATGGTCGGCGGTGAGTCCGTTACCGAGCACACGGCGCTGGCGGTGATACCGCACCGGCCTGCCGAGCCCTGTGTCGTGACGATGTTGACCCCGGCGGGCAGGTGCGCCATGGCCTGGCGGAAATCTGTTTGATTGACGGCATTCATCGGGGGGCCTCCCTACGTTATCGGCTTCGCTAAAAGCGTAGGGCAATGCCAGGCGTGGCCGCTATTCATGCGAACCACCCGGATTGGCAGGCTAGTGAGAGGCCATCTACGTGTTTTCTTTATCCTGGTAGTCAGCGGGCTTGGTGTACCCTTGACACTTCAAGCACCCGACCGGGCAGCCCACTCAGATGTGCACCCGCCGACCCGTTGGTGCGGTACGTCATACACGAAAGCGCCCCCGACATGACTGCTTCCTCGGCTATCGTCTACATCGTCGACGATGACAAAGAACTCCGTACTTCCCTGGCATGGCTCCTTGAGACGGTGTCGGTCCAGGCCGAGTGCTTTGCCGGCGCGCGGGACTTCCTGGCCGCCTACGATCCCGAGCGCCCTGCGTGCCTGGTGCTGGACGTCCGCATGCCCGAGACCGGCGGATTCCAGCTGCAGGAAATGCTCAACGCGCAAGGCGCAACGCTGCCGATCATCTTTGTCTCGGCGCACGGGGATATTCCGATGTCGGTGAAGGCGCTGCAGCACGGCGCGATCGACTTCGTCGAGAAGCCCTACAACCCGCAGCAGATGCTCGAGAAGATCCAGGGGGCACTGAAGCGGGCGATCCAGTTGCACGACTGCGCCGAGCAACGCAAGAAGATCCGCGCGAAGCTGGACAAACTCACCGCGCGCGAACAGGAAATCCTGCGCCGCGTGCTGGACGGGAAGGCGAGCAAGGTGATTGCGGACGAACTGCACATCAGCGTGAAGACCGTCGACGTCCATCGCACCAAGATCCGCGAGAAACTCGGCGTGGTGAGCACGGCCACGCTGGTGCGTGAGGTGATGGAGGTCTGGGCGTCGGGTTCGGGCGGCACGCCGGGCTAGCTGGCGCGGCGGCCTGCGGCACGGCGCCTGCGGTCGGCAGGGCTCGCGCACAGTGGCACGGAAAAGGCGAATGACGTGCCGTAGGGCACGCGATTCTGCGCCCAGATGTCGCCGCGATGCCGCGATACGATACTCTTGCAGAGCGCGAGCCCGATCCCGTTGCCGCCCGGCTTGCCGGAGAAGAATCCGTCGAAGATCCGCTGACTGTCTGCATGCGGCAGCCCGCGCCCCTGGTCGTGCACCGAGAGGATCGCCTTGTCTGCGGCGGCGCAGGTTTCGATGCGCAGCGTGCGGCGGTCGCTGGGGAGCGCCGCCATCTCCTCGATGGCGTTGAACGCGATATTGAGGATCACCTGACCGATCAGGACCTTCTCGCAGCTGATCGGCAACGGGTCGGTGGATAGCGCCAGTTCGAGCCGCACATCCGCTTCCTCGCACTTGAGGGAGATGAAATACGCGCTGTCGTTGACGATGTCGTTCAGGTTGGCCAGCACTTCGGCCTGTTCGAGCTTGACGACATACTCGCGGATGCTCTTGATGATCAGCGACGCATGCTCCACCTGGCGGGCCGCCGCCTCGAGCCCGAAGCGGATCGGATGCGGATCGGCATGGTTCTTCGCCAGGCGCATCGACGCGCCCTCGATGAAGTTGCGCGTTGCCGCGAGGGGCTGGCTCAGCTCATGCGCGATCGTCATCGCCATTTCCCCCATCGCGTTGTAGCGGGCGAGGTATTCGATCTCCCGCTCCCGCTCGCGCTCCAGGGATTCGGCCTCGACCTGCGCCGTGACGTCGCGAAACAGCAGCAGGTAGCCGCTGACATCGTCCTCGATCTCTACGTAGCGCATGGCCGCCTGATGCCACTGCAGCTCCCCCGTCGCGGTCCGCACGCGGTACCGCGTGGAAAAGGAGCCCCGGGTGGTCGCATCCGGCGGCACGTTGTCGCGCAGTAAAGGCATCAGGGGAACTTCGCAGAAGGTGTCAAACGTCGTCCCGAGCACGGCTTCCTCGGCACGCCCGAGGATCCGGCACCCGGATTCGCTGACGTACACCACGCACCCGCCGCGATCTACCACCACGACGCCTTCGGCCAGGTCATGCATGAACTCCCTGAGCCGGCTTTCCGAGCGCCGCAGCTCGCGCTTGAGCGCCTCCTCCGCCGAGATGTCCCGGAACTGCACCATCAGCACGTCACGGGACTCCAGCGACACACGCGTGGCGATGGCCTCCGACAGGATCTCGTTGCCGTTCTTTGCCCGGTAACACCATTCGATCACGCTCTGGCCCGTCCGGGCCGCGTCATCCAGCCATTTGAGCCCCACCTCGCGCCGGTATTTCGCCGCGCTGCTGGTCATGTCGGGTGCCTTAAGCGCCGGAAACTCTTCCAGCGTAAAGCCCAGTGTCTCGCGCGCCGCGCGGTTCGCCCAGAGGATGGACTTGGTGTCAGCGTCATGGAGGATCACGCGCAGGGTCAGCGCCTCGACCATGCGATAGAAGTCATCTTTGCCGAATGAGTACATGGTGGTTCCTGCGCGCGGAAGCTCGCCCGGAGGCCACGGCCGCGCTGGTGAATAGGTCCATCCCGAAGCGTACCGCCGGGACAGCCCGGACCCGTATAGGTATTTCCTTTACCCGGCCCCGGGAAACCGTGCGGCAATGCACGCCCCGCTCCAATTGTTTGGCCCCCTGGGCCGTCGCTAGACTGGTTTCAACGGTCCACACCGTCAGAGCCGGTTCCCGAGCCGGCCCACACCATCCACAGGAGACAACTATGTTGCATTCCGCCGTGTCGGAAAGCCTCCTCAACCAACACCCCGGCATCGCTGCGCCCCAGGCCACCGATGCCGGGCCGCGCCCGGACCTGCTCGCCCGCGTACTGGACGAGGTCCGCGCCCGCCGGGACGAATTCGACGCGAAGCGGCACGTGCCGCGGGATATGGTATCCCGCCTGAAGCAGCTCGGTGTCTATCGCGCGGCCACGCCGCGGTGCTTCGGCGGCGATGCAAGGTCGCCGTCTGAATTCCTCAAGCTGATCGAGACGATCTCCGAGGCCGACGGCTCCGCCGGATGGGTCGCGAGCTTCGGCTCGGCCGCGGTCTACCTTGCAGCGCTGCCCCGCGACACCCTCGCCCGCCTCTACGCAAATGGGCCGGACATCGCGTTCGCCGGTGGCCTGTTTCCCATCCAGCCAGCCGAGAAGGTCGATGGCGGCTGGCGCGTCAACGGGCTGTGGAAGTTCGCGAGCGGCTGCAAGGGCGCCGACATTCTCGGCGTGGGCATCGGCGTCGGCGACGGCGGCAAGCCGCGCACGGCCGTGCTGATGCCCGAGGATGTGGAGATCGTCGAGAACTGGGAAGTGATCGGGCTGCGCGGCACCGGCAGTCATGATCTTCGCGTCAGGAACGTATTCGTCTCCGACGCGTGGACCTTCGTGCGCGGCGGCACGCCTTCCGTAGACGAACCGCTCTACCGCTACCCGTCCCTCGCCTACGCGGCGCAGGTACTGGCGGTGGTCAATCTTGGCGTCGCCCGCGCGGCGCTGGATGAGGTGTCGCGGATGGCCGGCGGCCGCACCGGCATTACCGGCGCGCCGAAGATGGCCGACCGCCCATACCTGCGCATCTCCGTGGCCAAGGCGGAAGCCGAGCTGCGGTCAGCGCGCGGCTTCTTCTACGAGACCACCGAGGCGGCCTGGGATTCGATCCTGAAGGGCGACGCCGTCTCTGCCGAACAAACCAGCCTGGTGCGCCTTGCGGCAGTGCAGGCCACGCGCGCGGGCGCATCCGCTGTGCAGGCAGCCTACCTGCTCGCGGGCACGGCCGCGATCTACGACGGGCACCCGCTGCAGCGCTACCTGCGCGACGCGATGGTCGTGACCCAGCACGCGTTCCTTGGCGAAGGACTGTACGACGCCGCCGGCGCCGTGTGCCTGGGCGTGCCCCCCATGCCGGGGTATATCTGACCCGCTACATCGTCCCTCCTTCCACCATAGAACCACCTGGAGTCCCCATGTCGCAACCTGCCCAAACTCCCCTGCGCGTCCTCTTCTGCATCGGCATCACCCAGAACTTCTTCGACTTGCCGACGGGCCAGGGCATCGAAGTGTGGAAGGGATTCAGCGCCATGATGAAATCCATGGCGGCACTGCCCGGCGTCACGATCCTCGGCGCCATCGACGATGACCGCCTGATGGTCGGCCCCTCCACGACGTCGCCATGGACCGTCTACATCATGGCCGACGTCGTGGACTATGCAACCGTCGTCGCCGCCTGCAACCTGTTCCGCACCACGCCGGTCGGCGAGCATAGCCTGTGGCGCTACGCCAAGATCGAGGCGCGCGTGGGTCGCGCGCTCGAAATCCCCGCCGAGGCGGCCTGAAGCCATGACGCAAGCGCAGTGCATCGCGCAGTCCGGCGAGACCGGCGCCGCCGCGAGTCTCCTGGCAACCCGGCTCGCCGCGCTCGAAGCCCAGAACGCGGCGCGACGCACGCTGTCCCGTTATATGTCGTTGTGCGACGTGCCGGCGCCGAACGATGCGCGCGACGGCGAACTGGAAGCGCTGTTCACCGGCGACGCCGTATGGGAAGGCGTCGGCGCCGAGTACGCCACGGGGTTCGGCCGGCACGTCGGACCGGCCGCCATCGCCAACTTCCTGCGCAGCTACCTTCCGCCCTCGCCGCATTTCCTGCGCAACGTGCACTTCCTCACCAGCGAAGCGATGGCCGCGGAAGCGGGCGTTGTGCGCGGCCACTGGATCATGCAGCAGCTATCGGTCCATGCCGGCGGGAAGACCGAACTGATTTCGGCACGCCTGGCGGTCGAATTCGCGGTCGACACTGACGGAACCGCCCGCATCAGGCATTTCCAGACGGAGCGGTTGTCCTGCCTGGAGGTCGCGCTTGCGCGCAAGGAGACGCCGCAATGACCGGCTTCGTCTCACGCATCCGCCTGGGGGGCTCCGGTCCCGCCATCGCCATCAAGGATTGCATCGACATCGCGGGCTACCCCACGGCCGCGGGCAGCCGGGCGCTGCGCGACGCGCCGCCCGCTGCCGAACACGCGGAAGTGGTGTCCCGGCTGCTCAATGCCGGCTGGTCCATCGTCGGCAAGACCACGATGCACGAACTCGCCTTCGGCATCTCGGGCATCAACGACTTCGTCGGCACACCGGTCAATCCCCAGGCTCCCGACCGGATTCCGGGTGGTTCTTCCAGCGGCTCCGCCGCCGCGGTAGCCGCCGGTGAAGTGCGCATCGCGCTGGGCACCGATACCGGCGGATCCATCCGCATGCCCGCGGCCTGTTGCGGGGTCGTTGGCCTGAAGCCGACCTTTGGCCGCGTCAGCCGACGCGGTGCGCATCCGGCCGAGTCCTCGCTGGATTGCGTTGGACCCTTTGCAGATGACGTCGCCGGCATCGTCGCCGCGATGGCGGTGATTGCGCCGGGCTTCGATCCATTGCAGGCGCACGGTGCCGGGCGGTGCTTCCGCATCGGCCTGCTGGACGAGGTGCAGGCGGACCCCGCGATTCTCGAAGCCGTCGCCAGTGCGCTATGCAAGTCAGGCTTCTCCACGCAGCGCGTCCGACTCGACGGCATGAGCGCCGCTTATGAGGCCGGCATGCAGATCATCAGTGCCGAGACCTGGGCGGCCTTCGGCCACCTGGCCGGCTCGGGTGCATTGCAGCCCGATGTCGGGCAACGCCTGATCGCCGCGAGCCAGGTCGGGCGCGACGATCTGCTGCAGGCCAAAGTCGTGCGCCACGCATTCATGGCGCAGGTCGACGCCGTGCTCGACGAAGTCGACGCGATCGTGCTGCCCACGCTTCCCGGATTGCCCCCAACCCTTGCCGCAGTCCGCGAAGGAGCGCCGATCCTTGGCCTGACCTCGCTGGTGCGGCCCTTCAACCTGAGCGGCCATCCCGCACTCACCCTGCCCGTGTCGCTGCCCGGCGTCCCCGGCATCCCAATCAGGGCCGGGCTCCAGATCGTCGGACGCAAGCGTGACGACGAAACGGTCTGCGCCATCGCCACCCGGATCGAGCGCGCGGTCGCTGCCGATGGTGCCTCCCACTGAACCCACGGAGAACTAGCATGTGTTCCCACGATACCCACGATAGCTACCAGCCGCTGACCTTCGCGGCAAAGCCTGAGCAACTGGTGCAGGCGGACCGCGTGGACGGTTCGATGTACTACGATCCCGGCCTGTTCGAGCTCGAGCAAGAGCGCATTTTCTACAAGACCTGGATCTGGGTCGCGCACGAGAGCGAGATCCGCAACCCCGGCGACTTCAAGACCACGAAGATTGGCCGCCAGCCCGTCATCGTCGTGCGCGACAAGACCGGCGCCATCCGCGTGCTCGAGAATCGCTGCCGCCATCGCGGCGCCACGGTGTGCGAGAAGTCGAAAGGCAACGCCACCGGCTTCACCTGCCCATACCATAGCTGGTCCTACGGCCTGGACGGCAAGCTGCGCGCCCTGCCCTACCCCGACGGCTACGAGGACATCCTGGACAAGTCGGAACTGCCGCTGCGCTCGCTGCGCGTGGACAGCTACGCCGGCATGGTCTTCGCCAGCTTCAACCAGGACGTGGAACCGCTCGGCGACTTCCTCGGCGAAGCAAAGCGCTGGATCGACCTGTTCATGAAGCAGGGCGCGGGCTACCCCATCAAGACCCAGGGCGAACACAAGTTCCGCTTCCGGGGCAACTGGAAGATCCAGCTCGAGAACACCACCGACGGCTACCACTTCCCGATCGTCCACAAGTCGTGGATGTCGTCGGTGGATGAAGAGACGTCCGAGATGCTGTCTTTCATGACCGACGAAAAGGCAGTCACCCACGCACTGGGCAACGGCCACAGCGTGATGGTGATGGTGCCCGGGCACGTCGACCTCGACCAGGACGACGGCACGGAGCCGTTGCAGGAACGCTTCGCGCACGTGACCGAGGCGCTCTCAAAAGAGATGCCGCCCGAGCAGGTGCGCCGCATTGTCCGTGCGCTGCATGGCGCGGGCTTCAACCTGAACCTGTTCCCCAACGTCGCGATGTCGATGGCCTTCTTCCGCGTGCTGCATCCGGTATCGGCGACGGAAACCGAGATTCGCCACATTGCCCTGGGCATGGACGGCGGCCCCGAGATCGCCAACCGCGAGCGGCTGCGCATCCATGAGCACTTCCAGGGCCCCTTCGGCTTCGGCAGTCCTGACGACGCCGAAGCCTGGGAGCGCGTGCAGCGCGGCTCGTACGCCGGCAAGGACGTGCCGATCCTGGTCAACCGCGGCCTGAACCGCGAAGTCGTCGCCGACAACGGCGACAAGATCTCGCACGCCACCGACGAAGGCGGCATGCGCGAAGCCTACCGCATGTGGAAAAGGATGATGAGCGATGAATAAGCCGAACGAACTGTCCATGGTCTCGCCCTCGCTGCAGCTTGCCGCCGAGTTCATCTGGCGCGAGGCGGAACTGCTCGACCGCAAGAACTATCACCAGTGGGCCGGACTGTGGAGCGACACCGGCCACTACGTGGTGCCGATCAACCCGGATACCACCGACTTCGAGGCCACGCTGAACTACGCCTACGACGACGCGCGCATGCGTGACATGCGCATCGAGCGCCTGACCTCCGGCAACTCTGTGTCGGCCGTCGATGCCGCCCGCACCGTGCGCACCGTCTCGCGCTTCACCGAAGTATCGCGTTCGGCCGACGTCATCGAGGTCAGCTCGGCGCAGGTCCTGGTTGCGTACAAGCGCGAGATCCACACGCTGTTCGCGGCAGACCTGACACACCGCCTGCGCTTCACGCAGGAAGGCATCCGCCTGGAACAGAAGGTGGTGCGCCTGATCAACTCGACCGACAGCCTGAACGCTCTCGGATTCCTGCTGTAGGAGGCATCATGCAACGAGTTGCCCTGATCACCGGCGCCGCCCGCGGCCTCGGCGAAGTCATCGCGCGCCGCATGCACGCCGCCGGGTACCGGGTGGCGCTTGGCGACCTCGACTTCCGTGCGGCATGCGCCGTCGCCGATTCACTGGATCCCTCCGGCGCATCGGCCATCGGCCTTGCCCTCGACGTGACCGACAAGAGCGCGTTCGAGTCAGCCCTGGCGGCATTGCAGGAGCGCTGGGGCGGCACCGACGTGCTGGTCAACAACGCTGGCAAGTCCAAAGTGTCGGCGCTGATGGATATCAGCCCTGAAGAGTTCGACCAGGTGGTGGCCATCAACCTGCGCGGCACCTTCGTCGGCTCGCAGGTGTTCGGCGCGCATTTCGCGCAGCGCGGCTTCGGCCGCATCGTCAACATCGGATCGCTCGCCGGCCAGAGCGGCGGCACCGCCACTGGCGCGCACTACGCCGCGGCAAAAGGTGGCGTCGCGGTCCTGACCAAAGTCTTCGCGCGCGAGCTGGCTGCGCATGGGGTGACCGTGAACTGCGTCTCGCCTGGTCCGCTGGACCTGCCGATCGTGCACGAAACCGTGCCGGCGGATCGGCTCGACGCGATTCGCCGGTCGATCCCCGTCCAGCGGCTTGGGTCGCCCGAATATGTGGCGGATGTCGTGCTGCTGCTGGCCGCCGACGCCGCGGGCGCGGTCACCGGGGCCAACTGGGACGCGAACGGCGGCCTCCTGATGCGCTGATCTTGCGCGCGAAAACTGGTTTAAGGTAGTTAGTCTGGAAGGGTAGTCATGTACAAAGTCAGAGTCGAAAAGGTTGTGGAAGAGGCAGTCGGCATTCGCTCATTCCGCCTCGTGCCCTGTGATGGCGCGGCGCTTGCGCCGTATGAGCCGGGGGCTCACGTCGACGTGCTCGGGCCGACCGGCGTCACACGCCAGTATTCCCTGTGCAGCCCGCCCGACGATACGTCTGGCTACCTGATCGCAGTGAAGCGCGAGGACGCCTCGCGCGGTGGCTCCGCTGCCCTGCACGAGAGCGTGCAAGAAGGCGAGGAATTATCGATCAGCGCCCCGCGCAACCTCTTCAGCCTCGCGGCGGGCGCCAGTGAGTACCTGCTGTTCGCCGCCGGCATCGGCATCACGCCGCTGCTTAGCATGGCGTACCGTCTGAACCAGATCGGCCAGCCGTATCACCTGCACTACTTTGTGCGCTCGCGCGAGCATGCCGCCTTTGTCCATCTGCTGGAGTCCGAAGCGTTCGAGGGCAAGGTGACGTTCCACATCGCCAAGGAGCGCGATGCGGTCGGGCAAGTGCTTGCCGGCTGCATGGCGAAGGCAACGCCGGGCGCGCTCGCCTATACCTGCGGACCTGCGGCCTTCATGCGCCGCGTCGTCGAGGAGGGCGAACGCAGCATTGGGCCGGATGCGGTTCACCTGGAGCACTTCCAGGCCGATCCCGAGGCGGCGAGTCTGCCGGCCGGAGCCTTCGAGGCCGAACTGGCGCAGAGTGGAAAGGTCATTGTCGTCCCGGCAGGCATTTCGCTCGTCGATGCCCTGCAGGCCGCTGGTTGCGATATCGACACCGAATGCCGCGAAGGCATTTGCGGCACGTGCGTGGTGCCCGTGATCGCGGGCGAGCCGGATCACCGCGACAACTGCCTTTCCAAGAAGGAGAAGGCGTCCAACCAGCAAATCTGTGCCTGCGTGTCGCGCTCGCGCACGGCCCGCATCGTTCTGGATCTGTAGCACGGCGGCCCTGCGCCGCTTCCAACCATCAATACCCCAAAACAAAAGGAGACTCCATCATGGCTGAAATGCATGCCGCACAACTGCTTGAACTGGTGAACAGCCGCCGCATCGGCAAGGACGGCAACGAGCGCGTGCGCGCCATCACCGCGCGCATCGTCGGCGACCTGTTCCGCACCATCGACGAATTCGACGTCAAGCCAGATGAGTTCTGGGCCGCCGCCCAATGGCTAACCCGTCTGGGGCAGGCCGACATGATCGGCCTCATCACCGCCGGTCTCGGCTTCGACCGCCTGCTCGACATCCGCGAGGATGAGGCCGACCTGGCTGCCGCACGCGCCTCTGGCACGTCGCGCGCCATCGAGGGCCCGCTCTACGTGCCCGGCGCCCCGCTGTGCCGCAACGAGGTTCGTCTGGACGCCGGCAACGAGGACAAGGGCACACCGTTCGTCATGGAAGGGCAGGTGCTCGGCACCGATGGCCGACCCGTGCCGTACGCCGTGGTCGACGTCTGGCACTGCAATGAATTCGGTCGCTACTCCCACTTCGACCCGTCCCAGCCAGATTACAACCTGCGCCGCCGCATCGAGACCGACGAACTCGGCCGCTATCGCTTCCGCAGCTTCCTGCCGCCCGGTTACGCGATTCCGCCCAACAGCCCCGTATCCGAGCTCTTCGATCTGCTGGGCCGTCACGGCAACCGCCCCGCGCATATCCACTTCCTCGTTTCCGGTGAGGGCAAGCGTGCGCTGACCACACAGGTCAACATTCCGGGAGACACCTACCTGGACGACGATTTCGCCTTTGCCACGCGTGACGGGCTCATTGTGGAGCTTGAGCAGGCTAAAAGCACTGCAGGGTACGAGTCGCTCGAAATCACCGCCCCATTCACCCGGATCCGGTTCGACTTCCGCTTGCAGGATGCGGCGAACGAACGCGAGGCGCTTCCCGCCAGCCGGTACGAGACTGCACGGGGCTAAGGCAGTGCAGGGGCTTCGGGTTGCGGATGCGGATCGGACTGAATAGTGGCCCAGTGGTCGCCGGCGTCATTGGCAAACGGAAGTTCATCTACGATTTATGGGGTGATGCGGTTAACACTGCCAGCCGGATGGAATCCCACGGTGTCGCCGGGCGCGTGCAATTGACGGATGCCACGCGGCGCTTGCTTGGAAGAGAGTTCCTTGTGGAAGAGCGGGGAGCCATTGAGGCGAAAGGCTTAGGCACACTTCATACGTGGTTCCTGACTGGCCGAGGTTCCACCATCCTAATAGCACATTAGTTTGCGCAATAACTGGGCTTCCGCCATTGCGCAGCCGCACTGGACCGCACTCAGTGCTCAACGCGATCTACGAGTGCGACTTCTTCCGGTTCAGGTTTAGCGATGTGAGGGACGAACAAAGGTTGGAAAGTTCGTCCCTCACAACAGGAGGCACATCAGCGCCGCGCCCCACCCGCCTTACAGATACTTAAACAAATTCATCCCCTGTATCTGCATGAACGACTGCTGCGCCCCCTGCAGCGCCGTCTGCCGCTGGTAGTACTCGGTAATCGCCTTCGCGTAATCCAGATCCTGCAGCCCCGACAGCGTCTGCGCATACGTCAGGTCACGATTGGATCCCACGTCGTCCAGCGCATCCAGTTCATTCATGCGCGAACCCACCGATGCCCGCACGGTCAGCACGTTGTCGAGCGAGTTGGAGAACTGGCGCGTGGCGGTGGAGATGACGTTGCCGAGATGGGCCCGATCGCTGCTGTCGGGCGTGGGCTGGCGCAGCGTGTCGATCACGGTCTGCAGGTTGGCGAACATGTCGGTGCCGGCCTCGCTGGCGGGAGCCATGGTCATGGTGTCGCCGTCCTTGGGATCGCCGGTCACGTTGAAGCTGACGCCGGCGACGTCGATATGGGCTGGCGACGTGTAGGCTACGGGCCCCTTCACGACCGGCGCGGGGGTCGTGCCTGCCGACAGGTTGGTGATGGTGTACTCCATCTGGCCGCTGGCATTGGTCGCAAACTTGACCTCCATCGAGAGCCCGTAGTCGGGATCGCTCGGGTTCGTGGTCGACACCGTGCCGAACGTGGCGCTGCCGGTGTTGTTGGCATTGCCCTTGACCACATAGCCGGCGCCGCCGGTCACGCTCATGAACACTTCGCGCCCGGTGTTGCCGGCGGGCATCTGGCGCGCCACATCGACCTGCAGCAGTTGCTGGCCGTTGTCGCCGATATAGGTGCCCGGACCTTTGCTCTGCGTGAACGGCGCGCTGCCGGAGCGGGTGCCGCCGAACAGGTACTGGCCGTTGCCGTCGTCGGAGTTGGCCAGACCCACCAGCTGGTTGTACAGGCCTTCCAGCGCCGTGGCCAGCGAGCCGCGGTCGGCATCGCTCATGGTGCCGTTGCCGGCCTGCACCAGCAGCGTCTGGATGTTCTGCGTGACGGTGGTCACCGACTGCAGCGCGTTCTCTTCCGCGGCCAGCGCGATATTGGCCTGCTTGCGTGAGGTAGCGTACTGGCCGTTGACGGCCTGGGCCTGGCTCACGCCCAGCGCGCGGGTGGCGCCGACGGGGTCGTCGGACGGCGTCAGGATGCTGCGGCCGGTGCCGAGCTGCTGCTGGATATGCAGCAGCGAGCCCTGCTGGTAGTTCATCGAAGCCAGGCCTTGCTGGTACAGGGTGGAGCTTGCAACGCGCATATTGGTTACCTCTTCTGACTCTGCTGACGCTGGTGGGTGCCGCCGCTTACCTGCCGATGCCGATGATGGTGTCGAACAGCGTGCCGGCCGTCTGGATCACCCGGGCGTTGGCCTGGTACAGCTGCTGGAAGCGCAGCATCGACACGGTCTCCTCGTCCATGTTGACGCCGGACACCGATTGCTGCGCGGTCTTGATCTGGGTGGTGATGCTGTCCTGCGAGGCAGAGGCGATCTTGACCGACTTGGCACGCGTGCCGACGTCGTTGACCAGCTGGGCATAGCCCTCGCTGAAGCTGGACACGCCGCCGATGGTCTTGGCGTTCTGCAGCTTGGCCAGCGCCAGCATGTTGCCGTTGTCCTTGACCGCGCCGGCGTTGCTGCTCAGCGTGAAGGTGTCGCCCGTCGCGGGCGTGCCGCCGAAGCTGAAGGTCAGGCCGTTGAGGGTGTAGTCGGTATTGCTGCCGTTGGGCACGGGCGTTGGCTGGGTCGCGAGTGGTCCGTTGGCATCGCTGAAGACATAGTTGGCTCCGTCGAACCTGGCGGTGATCGTGCCGGACAGCAGTGAATAGCCGGGCGCGACCTTGCCCAGGCTGGCCGTTCCGTTGCCCTTGTTCGATGCCGCCGCGTCGGCGCGAGCCGGCGATGCCGCGGCGATCCTGGCCGGGTCGCTGATCGCCATGTCGAAGCCGGTGGCGGCATTGCGCGTGGGCTGGATCGTGAACGAATCGTTGGTGCCCATCGCCGCGTTGATCTCGACGGTAAAGCCGTCGGCGCTGAACTGCAGCGGGTAGCTGGCGCCGCCGGCGGGCACCGGCGTGACCACCTGCTGGTTGTCGGAGAGGCGCGTCAGCGTGTAGTTGGTACCGTCGAACTGCAGCTTGTAGTCGCTGGTGGTCAGGGCCGAGGCATTGTCGATCCTGGCCGTTGCCACCGTGGTCTTCACGGTGTTGTTGGCGTTGGGGATCGAGGTCGCGCTACCCAGTTCAAACATGTCGGTGCCAATGGCGCCGTTCAGGTCGATGCCCAGCTTGTGCTGCGCATTGAAGCGCTGGCCGATCGCCAGCGACAGCCGGCCAATGGCACTCTGCGCCGCGTCCAGGGATTCGGTGCGGAACTGCAGCAGGCCGCCCAGCGAACCGCCGGTGATCGCGCCCGGCTCGCTCTCGAACACGTTGCCGTTGGGCAGGGTGTAGGCCACCACGGTGCGGTTGGGATCGGCCGCCGAGGCAACCGCCTTCAGCGCGTACGCATCATTGCCCATCACCAGCGGCTGGCCGTTGCCGACGAAGACGTTGTAGGTGCCGCTGTCCTGCACCACCACCTTGGCGCCGACCAGCTTGGTCAGCTCGGCCACGGCCTGGTCGCGCTGGTCGAGCAGGTCGTTGGGCGGCTGGCCGCCGGAGGCAGCCTTCAGGCGGGTGATTTCCTGGTTCAGGTTGGCAATCTGCTTGGTATATGCGTTGACCTGCGTGACGGCGGTGCCGACCTGCTCGTTGACGCCCGATTGCAGCTGCTTGAAGTAGTTGCTGGCCGAGCGCACCTGCCCCACCAGCGCCTGTCCCGCCGACAGCATTCCCTGGCGCGCTGCCGGATCGGCCGGTGTGTCGGCCACGGCCTGCACCGCCGCGAAGAACTTCTGCATCAGCGGCGCCAGGCCGCCCTTCTGGTCGGCGAGCAGGTTGTCGATCTGGGCGATCTGGTCCGAGTACGCCGCCAGCGATGCGCTGGCCGAGGTGGCGCCGCGCAGCTGGCCGGTCAGGAACTCGTCATAGACGCGGATCACCGTGGTGGTGTTGGAGCCGAAGCCATAGAAACCCTGGCTGGTGTATTGGCCGCCGGCCGAGGCCACGATGGTGTTCTGGCGCGAATAGCCTTCGGTCGCCGAATTGGCAAAGTTGTGGCCGGTCGTCGTCAGCGCGTTCTGCGCGGTGTTCAGGCCGGAAAGACCAATACTGAAGAGAGACATTGTGCTCTGACCCCGGATTGATGGGACTGCCGCGGCAAGGGCCGGCGGTGGTGGATGTGGAAGTTATCGGCTGGTTGGGGCGGGACTTTAGGTGTGGAAGTGGCGCTTTCCAGATCCCGGCTGGTTTGCTCCCCTCTCCCGCGTGCGGGAGAGAGGAGCCGCGTTCATACGGTGTCAGCTACGGCCGGCGCCAGTGCAACACCCCTGCCCTCAGGCCGCCACCTTCTTCATGATCTTCACCAGCTTGTGCCCGTACGCCGGATCGGTGGCATAGCCCGCGCGCTGCAGGCCATGCGCCGCCTCTTCAGCGGACGCCGCGCTGACCACGCCCGCATAGCGCGGGTTGTTGGTCAGCAGGCGGGCATAGTCGGCACAGGCCTCGTCATACGAGCCATAGGCACGGAACTTCGCCCGCACCTTCTGCGGCTGCCCGTCGACATACTCCGTGGTGGTGATCTCGGCCACGCGCCCCTTCCAGCTGGCGCCGGCCTTGATGCCGAAGACGTTGAAGGTGGTGGAGCCGTCGGCGTGCGTGATCTCGCGCTGGCCCCAGCCTGATTCCAGCGCGGCCTGCCCTACGATCAGCCGCGCCGGCACGCCGCTGGCGCGCGCGGCGGCTTCCGCGGGTCCGGCCATGCGGGCGACAAAGGCGCTGACGTGGGCCGGCGCGTCGTCCGGCAGCCTGCCAAGCCGGTCGTCACCCTGGCCGCGATCCGCATAGGATTGCGGCTGATACTGGCGCAGCCCTGCGGTGGGATTCCAGTTCTGCCCCGGCACGATGGTGCCGATGGCAGGCAGGTCGGCCAGCTCGCCGGCGTCGGCAGGCATGGCACCCGCGCCGCGGCTGTCAAGCAGCCTTGCCATCTCGGCATCCGCGGCCTTGCCTGATTCGGCCGGGCTCATGGCATTCATGCCGGCCGGCATCGGCGTGCCGGTGGCGCGCGCCAGCTGGCGCACCATCACATCGGCCAGGCCAATGCCGCGCGACGACATCTGCTGCGCCAGCTGCTGGTCCATCATCGACATATAGAGCTTGCTCTGCTCATTGTCGAACAGGCCATCCTGCGGCGTGGCATCGCGCATGCTCTTGAGCACCATCTGCGTGAACACCGCCTCGAACTGCTTGGCGACTGCCTGCAGCGTATTGGCGTCGGCGCCGCCGCGCGCGCTGTGCTTGAGCGCCTCGAAGCCCTGCGTGTCCAGCGCGAAGCGCTGCGTCAGCTCCGCCGCCTGCGGGGGTCGTGCCGTGTTCATGGTCAGATGACTTCCAGCTCGGCACGCAGCGCCCCGGCCGCGCGCATGGCCTCCAGGATGGTCTGCAGGTCGGCCGGAGTCGCACCCAGAGCGTTCAGCCCCTTGACCACGGCGGCCAGCGAGGCACCCGCCTTGACGATCTGCAGCGAGCCGCCCTGCTGCTTCATGTCGATCTGCGACACCGGCGCCACCACTGTCTGGCCGCCGCTGAACGGCGCGGGCTGGCTGATCACCGGTTGCGTGTTGATCACCACCGACAGGTTGCCATGCGCCACCGCGCAGTCTTCCACGGTCACGGCCTGGTTCATCACGATGGAACCGGTGCGGGCGTTCAGGATCACCTTGGCCGCGGCCTTGGCCGGGGTCACGTCGATATTCTCGATGCGGGCCAGGAAGCCCACGCGCGCAGCCGCCGAGGCCGGCGCACGCACCTGCACCACGCGGCCATCCAGCGCCGCGGCAACGCCGCCGCCCATGGAGCGGTTGATGGCCTCCACCACGCGCTCGGCGGTGCCGAAATCGGTGTCCTTCAGTTCCAGGTTGAGTACGCCGCCATCCGGCTGGAACGGCGCCACCGCGCGCTCGACGATCGCGCCGTTGGCGATGCGCCCCACCGCCAGCTGATTGATCTGCACCTTGCTGCCGTTGGCTGACGCGCCCGCGCCGCCCACCAGCATATTGCCCTGGGCGATGGCATAGACCTGGCCGTCGGCGCCCTTGAGCGGGGTCATCAGCAGCGTGCCGCCACGCAGGCTCTTGGCATTGCCCATCGACGACACCACGATGTCCAGCTGGCTGCCGGGCTGCGCGAACGCGGGCAGCGAGGCGGTCACCATCACCGCCGCCACGTTCTTGAGCTGCATGTTCTTGCCGGCCGGCAGCGTGATCCCCAGCTGCGAGAGCATGTTGGTCAGGCTCTGCGTGGTGAACGGCGTCTGCATGGTCTGGTCGCCGGTGTTGTCCAGGCCGACCACCAGGCCGTAGCCCACCAGCGGGTTCTCGCGCACGCCCTGGAACGTGGCCAGGTTCTTCAGGCGCTCGGCCTTGGCGACGCTGGCAAAGGCGCCAAAGGCCACGCCCAGCGCCAGGCTGATCACGCTCAGGCGCAGCAGGCGGGACAGGAAACGGGCGAGCATCGGAGCAGACATGGCGCGGTCAGAACGGAGAAACATTGAGGAAGAAGCGCTGCAGCCAGCCCATGTTCTGCGCTTCGTCGATCACGCCCTTGGCGGTGTATTCGATGCGCGCATCGGCCACCTGGGTTGAGGGCACGGCGTTGTCGCCGGTGATCGTGCGCGGGTTGACCACGCCGGAGAAACGGATGAACTCGGCACCCTGGTTGATGGCCATCTGCTTTTCGCCGGAGACCACCAGGTTGCCGTTGGCCAGCACCTCAAGCACGGTGACGGTGATGGTGCCGTTGAAGGTGTTGGCCGCGCTGGCGCCGCCGCTGGCCTTGAGCGTGTTGGCGCCATTGATGCTGGCGTTCGAGCTGCTGCTGAACAGCCCGGCCAGCGCCTTGGGCACGGCGTCGAATGCCAGCGACGTGTTGCCGTTGCGGCTGGCGTTGGTGCCCGAGTTCTTGCTGGCGTTGACGTTCTCGGTGATGACGATCGTCAGGATGTCGCCGACATTGCGCGGACGGCGATCCTCGAACAGCGGGTTGCCAGCATACGAGGACGCGAAGATCGAACCGGTGGCCGGCCCCATCGGCCGCGGCTCTGCGCGCGCGGTGGTGGGCAGTTGCACCAGCGGCTCGCGCGGCATCAGCGCGCAGCCGCCGCTGGCCAGCATTGCCACGCCGGCCAGGCAAACCAGCGCATGCGCGCCCAGGCGGGAAAGCAAGGTGGCCATGTTCACACCAGTCAACCCAGTTGCGACAGGCGCTGCAGCATCTGGTCGGATGCCTGCACGGCCTTGCTGTTGATCTCATACGCGCGCTGCGTCTGGATCATGCTGACCAGCTCTTCCACCACGTTCACGTTGGAGGCTTCCACGTAGTTCTGCTGCACCACGCCAGCGCCGTTCAGGCCCGGTACGGTGGTGTTGGGCGCGCCCGAGGCATCGGTCTGCACGTACAGGTTCTCGCCCATGCTTTCCAGGCCGGCCGGGTTCATGAAGGTGGCCAGCTGCAGCTGCCCCACCTGCACGTTGGCGCTGGAGCCCGGCTGCGTCACCGACACGGTGCCGTCGCGCGCAATGGTCATCGACAGCGTGTTGGCCGGGATGGTGATGGCAGGCTGGATCACGAAGCCGCTGGAGGTCACCAGCTGGCCGTTCTGGTCCACCTGGAACGAGCCGTCGCGGGTGTAGGCGGTGGTGCCGTCGGGCAGCGCCACCTGGAAGAAGCCCTGGCCCAGGATGGCCACGTCCTTGGCATTGCCGGTCTGCTGCGGGTTGCCCTGGGTGTGGATGCGCTCGGTAGCCACGGGGCGCACGCCGGTGCCCAGCTGCATGCCGGAAGGCAGCGTGGTCTGGTCCGATGACAGCGCGCCGGGCTGGCGGATGGTCTGGTACATCAGTTCCTCGAACACCGCGCGGCCGCGCTTGAAGCCGTTGGTCGACACGTTGGCCAGGTTGTTCGAGATCACGTCCATCTGCGTCTGCTGCGCATCGAGGCCGGTCTTGGCAATCCAGAGAGAGCGGATCATGGTGGTCCTTGCGTTGGTGCTGGCACGGCGCGCCGTGCCGGTCAGTCATTCAGGTCAGTTGGTCGAGAGCAGCTGGTTGGCGCGCTGCTCGTTGCCGTCGGCGCCCTGGATCATCTTCATCTGCATCTCGAAGCGGCGGGCATTGGCGATCATCTCGACCATGGCTTCGGTCGGGTTGACGTTGCTGCCTTCCAGCGCGCCCGAGATCACGCGCACGGTGGGATCGGCCTCCAGCGGCTGCGCGCCGGGGCGCAGGCGGAACAGGCCGTCATCGCCGCGCGCGATGGCGTCGTTGGGCGGGTTGACCACGCGCAGCCGGCCCACCTGCGCCAGGCCGGCAGAGGCTTCGCCGGGGCCGCGCGCGGTGATGGTGCCGTCGGTGCCGATGGTTACCTGCGAGCCCGGCGGCACCGCCAGCGGACCGCCGTCGCCCATCACCGGCAGGCCGGAGATGGTCTGCACCTGGCCGTCCTGCGCCACCTGCAGCGCGCCGGCACGGGTGTAAGCTTCGCTGCCGTCCGGGGCCTGCACCACCAGCCAGCCGTTGCCCTGCAGCGCCACGTCCAGCGTGCGGCCGGTGTAGGTCAGCGGGCCGGCGCGCATGTCGGCGCCGGGGGTCGAGGCCAGCGCAAAGGCGCGCGTGCCCGCCTCCGGCCCCACCACCGGCACCGCGCGGTACAGGTTGACCTGCGCGCGGAAGGCCGGCGTGGAGACGTTGGCGAGGTTGTTCGATACCGCCGCTTGCTGGTCGAGTATCTGCTTGGCGCCCGACAGGGCGGTGTAGATCATGCGGTCCATGGCGGCGGCTCAGCTCAGCGTGGCGGTCACAGGTTGACCAGGGTCTGCATGACCGTGTCCTGCGCCTTGATGGTCTGCGCATTGGCCTGGTAGTTGCGCTGCGCAACGATCAGGTTGACCAGCTGGCCGGACAGGTCCACGTTGGAAGCTTCCACCGCATTGGAGCGCAGCGTGCCCATGCTGCCGCCGGCCGCGCCGACCAGCGCCTGGCCGGAGGCACCGGTGGCCGACCACACGTTGTCGCCTTCCGGCTTCAGGCCTTCGACGTTGCCGAATGCGGCCATCACGATCTGGCCGAGCGGCTTGGTCTGCTCGTTGGAATAGTTGCCGGTGATGGTGCCGTCGCCATTGACCGAGAAGCCCAGCAGGCTGCCCGAGGTGTAGCCGTTCTGGCTGAGCTGCTTGACGTCGTTGTCGGCGCCGAACTGGGTGGTGCCGGTCAGGTCCAGCTTCATCGCCATGGCCTGCGCGCCGTTGACGGCCGGCTGGGTCAGGGTGACGGCGCCGGCCGCGGGCGACTGCAGAGCGCCCGCGTTGTCGAACGCGAGCGTGACCGGTGCGCCGCCGACCGCGTTGCCGTTGACGTCGGTCACGTACATCCGCCAGTCGGTGCCACCAGCGACGGTCGGGGCGCCTGCCGACTTGGCGAAGTACGCCATCAGCTGCTGCTTGTTGCCCAGCGAGTCATAGACGTTGATCGCCGTGCTGTAGTTGAACATATTGCTGGTCGGCGGCGAGCCGGCCGCACTGGCGAAGGCCTGCGTCGGCACAGTAGCGCGCGAATCCAGCTGGAACTTGGCGGTGATGCTGCTGGTGGCGCGGGGCTCCATCTGGGCGTTGCTGATGACCAGCGGCTGCGGCTGCACGCCTGCGCCGCCAGCCACGCCTGCCGGATAGCCGGTCACTTGCAGGCCCTGCATATTGGTGATGCGGCCGTCTTCCTGGCGCTGGAACTGGCCATTGCGCGAGTAGTAGACCGCGCCTTCCGGGCTGGTCAGGCGGAAAAAACCATTGCCGTTAGTGATGGCCACATCCAGCGAGCGGCCGGAGGCCTCGATATTGCCCTGGTTGAACGACTGGACCACGGAGTTCACACGCACGCCCAGGCCGATCTTGGTGCCCGCGTAGATGTCGGCAAACTGCGCTGCCGATTGCTTGTAGCCAACCGTGTTGGCATTGGCGATGTTGTTGCCAATCACGTCCAGATTGGACGCGGCGGCGTTCAGGCCGCTTACCCCTTGACCGAAACCCATGATTGCTTCCTTTTGACTAGGCTGTCGTTGAAGCCGGCCGGCGCCTGTGCGCTGCCGGCACCTGCGTACTAGAGAATGCGGCGCACGTCGTCGACGTTCGCGGTCTGTCCGTCGCCCAGGTCCACCAGCACGCCGCTGGCGTCGCCGCTGATGCTCTGGACCTTGCCGTAGACCAGCGCCACCGGCTGCACCGAGGTGCCGTTGGCGGTGGCGGTCACCTTGAAGGTGTAGTCGCCGTCGGCCACGGCCGCGCCGGCGTTGTTCTTGCCGTCCCATGCGACGTTGTGCACGCCCGCGGTCTGCCCTTTCATGTCAATGGTGCGCACCACGTTGCCGTCCTTGTCGAGCACGTCGACGGTGACCGCATCCGCGGTCGACGGCAGGTCCAGGCCGAACTTGCCCGGCACGCCGCCTGCCACCGACACCTGCTTGCCCGGCACCATCACGGTATGGCCGATCAGCGCTGCGGAGTCCATGGCGCGGCTGGCGCTGACCTGCGACAGCAACTGCGACAGCGTGGCGTTCATGGTCTGCATGCCGCTGACCGTGCTGATCTGCGCCAGCTGCGAGGTCAGCTGCGCGTTGTCCATCGGATTGAGCGGGTCCTGGTTGTTCATCTGCGTGACGAGCATGGTCAGGAAGTTGTTCTGCAGCTCGGACGCGCTGGCGCTGCCGCTCTTGAGGGCGTCGTTGATGCCCTGGGTGTTGCTGCCTACCGCGGAGGTGGTTGTCATGTCGGTTCGTTGTCTGCGTGCTGGTGGAGGCGTTGCCGATACAGGCCGGGGCTTGTCACTGGCCGATCGTCAGCGTCTTGAGCATCATGTTCTTGGCGGTGTTGAGCACTTCCACATTGGCCTGGTAGGAGCGCGAGGCCGAGATCATGTTGACCATCTCTTCCACCGGATTGACGTTGGGCATCACCACGTAGCCCTGGGCATTGGCCATGGGGTGCGTGGGGTTGTGCACCATGCGCGGCGGCGACGGGTCTTCCGACACGCCTCGCACCTGCACGCCGCCGATGTCCGTCTGCCCCGGCGTGGGCGCCATGCCAAACACGACCTGCTTGGCGCGATAGGCCTGGCCGTCGGGGCTGACCACGCTGTCGGCATTGGCCAGGTTGGAAGCGGTCACGTTCATGCGCTGCGACTGCGCGGCCATGGCCGAGCCCGCGACGTCGAAGATGTTCATTGCCGGCATGCGCTCTCTCCCTTACTGCTCGATTTATTGCTGGATCGCGGCCAGCATGGTCTTGATCTTGGAATTCATCACCGTCAGGCCGGACTCGAAGTGCACGGCGTTGTCGGCGAAGGCCACGCGCTCGGCATCCATTTCCACGGTGTTGCCGTCGACGCTGGACTGCAGCGGGATGCGGTAGGCCAGGTCGAATTCCTCGCGCCCCGGGGCCTGCGCGGGCAGATGGCGCACCGAGGTGGTGGATAGCGACATGCCTTCATTGCGATGGCCGCGCTCGACGCTCTGCGCCAGCGTGCTGGAGAAATCAAAATCGCGCGCCTTGTAGCCGGGCGTGTCCGCGTGCGCGATGTTGGAGGCAATCACCGACTGCCGCTGGTTGCGCAGGCTCAGCGCTTCCTGCTGGAAACGTAGTGCCGCGTCGAGTCTGTCAATCATCCTGGCATCTCCCTGCTCACATGAACGGAGCGAACGACCTTCTTCAGGGTTGCCATCTTAGGCGGCGACCTGTCACGCCAATCGGATGAATAAGGACGGGAAATCCATGCATTTCGGCCCGCCCTCGCGCGAGGGGCTGCCTACAATGGGACCCCGATGACAGATGTAAACGGGGCGCGCAGCCAGTCACGGGGCCGGGCGCCAGGCATGCCGTGCATGCCGTGCCGTCCTTGCCGGGAAGTCCAGATGAAACAGAATCGCCGCAACGCCCGCAGCCTGGCGCAAGCCCTGCTGGCGGCCTGCCTGCTTGGCCCGGCCGCCGCCGGTGCCGCGCCCGCGCAGGTCATGCCCGTCGCCATGCAGGCGCCGGCCGCGCACGGGCAGCAGCAGGCCGCTCATGCAGGCAATCCCGCTGCCAGCCCCTTTGCCGAAGACCCCGCGCGCGTTGCCGTGGAACGCTTCCTGCTGCAGCAGACCGCCGGCCTGCCGGGCAAGGTCAGCGTGCAGGTGGCACCGCCTTCGGGTGGGCGCGCGCCGGATTGCCTTGCGCCCGACCCGTTCCTGCCCGCCGGCACGTCGCCGTGGGGCCGCGTCTCCGTCGGCGTGCGCTGCGGCGGTGAGCGGCCGTGGGTGCGCTACATGCAGGCGCGCGTGGCGGTGCTGACCGATTACTACGTCGCCGCGCGCGCGCTGGGCCCGGGCGAGCCGGTCGGCCAGGCCGATATCGAAGTCCGCCAGGGCGACCTGGGCACGCTGCCGCGCGCGGTGATCACCGACCCGGCGCAGCTTGCCGGCGCGGTCACCGCCAACCGTATTGCCGCCGGCTCGCCGATACGCGCCGACCTGCTGCGCAAGGCCATCGCCGTGCGCCAGGGCCAGACCGTCACCGTGGCCGTGGAAGGCGATGCCTTCCAGATCACCAGCGAAGGCAAGGTGCTGGCCGACGCCGCCACCGGCAACACCGTGCAGGTGCGCCTGCGCAGCGGCCAGGTGGTCAACGGGCTGGTGCGCAGCGGTGACACCGTGGTGCTGCAGTAACCCCCCGAAAGTGCCTTGATCGTGGCCAAAAGACTGGAAACCCGTGGCGGGCGGCATGCGAAAATGCCGCCGAAACCGCCGCGCGGCGAAATCGGGGCGAGCGCCCTAAAGAATTCGCCGGCGCGACCGTAATGCCATAGGAAACCAGCAAGGAACGCCCCGTGAAGATCAACCACACCGCCTCGTCCCGGCCCGCCGACGCCCCCGCGGACGCCGCCGCCGCCCGGCCCCAGGCCGCGCCGGCCAGCGCCGCGGCGCCGTCCGCCGGCCTGAGCGTCAGCCCGCTGGCCGCCCAGGTGCGCGACATCAGCGCCCGCCTGACGCAGCCCGCGGACGACGATATCGACACCGCCAAGGTCGAAGAGATCCGCCAGGCCATCGCCGAGGGCCGGATCAGGATCGACCCGGGCAAGATTGCCGACGGCCTGCTCGCGACCCTGCGCGAGCTTGGCCAGGCTGAACCGCGATAGCCCAAATGAACCAGAGCCTGATCCAGTCCCTGCAGCGCGAAACCGAAGGCATCCAGGCCTTCGGCCAACTCCTCGCCGAAGAGCGCGACGCCCTCAAGCGGGGCGACTTCCAGTCCCTGAGCGGACTGCTGACGCGCAAGGTTGAACTGGGCCAGGCCCTGTCCCGCCAACTCAAGGCCCGCGAAGCCCAGATGGGCGCGCTGGGCCTGCGCGCCGGCCCCGAAGGCCAGCTGCTCGGCCGCCAGGTCGAACCGGCGGTGGCCGATGCCTGGCGCGGGCTGATCTTTGCGGCCCGCACCGCGCGTGACGCCAATGCGCTCAACGGGGCGGTTGTGGACGCCCATCTCGACTTCACCCGTGAAGCCATCCAGGCGCTGCGCCAGCATAGTGGCGGGGATGCGGGGTTGTATGGGAAGGATGGGAAGGCGGCGGCTGGGGTGGGTGGGGTGAGTCTGGCGGCGGGTTGAGGGGATCGCCAGATGTTCCGTTCTTTCGTCACTTATTCAGAAGTGACGAAAGAACGGAACATTCACTCCTACCGAAACCCCACCACCACCTCATTACTCCGCCCCTGAAGCACCGGCACCAGGCTCCCCTGCCCCGGCACCCGGAACGCAAATACAAAGCCCTTGGTGGCATCATCCCCGAAGAACGCATCGGTCTTCCCTTCCGCCTGCGGCAGCAGCACGCAGCGCTGGGCATTGCAGAGATAGGCTTGCAGTTCCAGCGGTGGGGTCTTGGCGAAGCTGTAGCGCCAGCGCACCGAGGTGATGACCCCTTCTGACTGCGGCAAGACGCCGGTGGGCAGGATCGGCGGCGACACCGCGCGCTGTCCGCGGCAGTGGAGTGCCGGCCCGTTGACCGATCCGGTCCAGGCATGGCGGGTGCCGCCCTCAATGGCGGCCCAGGCGCAGGCCGATACGGCAGCCAGCAGCCAGCAAGCGCCGCGCGCGGCGCGGCCCAGCGCCTGCATCACAGCAAGCCGCGCAACTGGTTGCGCAGCCGCGTGATCGCCTGGCCGCGGATCTGGCACACGCGCGACTCGGTCACATCGAGCACCGCGCCGATTTCGCGCAGGTTCAGTTCCTGGTCATAGCACAGCGACAGCACCAGCTTTTCGCGCTCGGGCAGGCGTTCGATGGCGCGCACCAGTGCCTCGCGCATGCCGCTTTCCATCAGCACGGTCAGCGGGTTGCCGTCATCGCTGCCGCCAAGGTGCCGGTCCAGGAAGTCTTCTTCGCCGGAGCGCTCGAAATCCTCGTAGTGCAGCAGCTGGCAGCCATAGACCTCATTGAGCAGCAACTGGTATTCGTCCAGCGCCATCTCCATGGCCTCGGCCACTTCGGAGTCGACCGGTGCGCGCCCGAGCTTCTGCTCCAGCCCGCGCTGCGTGCGCTCGATGCGCCGGGTGAACTGGCGCAGGCTGCGCGACTGCCAGTCGTTGGCGCGCACCTCGTCAAGCATGGCGCCGCGGATACGCTGGCTGGCATAGGTTTCGAAGCGCGCGCCGTGGGTGTCTTCATAACGCTTGGCGGCATCCAGCAGGCCGATCATGCCGGCCTGGATCAGGTCGTCGATCTGCACGCTGGCAGGCAGCCTGGCGGCCAGTTGCAGGGCGATGCGGCGCACCAGCTGTGCATGCGCCTTGACCACATCGGCCTGTTCGAGCTTTCCCTGGATCGTGTACATGGTGCAATTCTCGTGAATGCTGGATTGCTGGACCGCCGCAACGTGCGGCGGGGGCTGGCTCAGGGTCTGGTTCGGTTGGATGGCATGGCTGGCAGGCTCAGGCCATTGCGGCTGCGGGCGCGGGGGCGGACGTGTCCGCGCGCAGCGGCCAGGCGCCGATGCTGCCGGCGGTGCGGCGCAGCGCGGTGGTGGCCGGCGCCGCCGGAAACGCCTCGACCACGCAGCGCCCCAGTTGCACGCCGCGCGCCACCAGCGGGTCCGACGGCAGCCAGCCCGCGCACAGCGCCTCGACGCCCAGGTACTGGCTGGCCGTGCGCGCCAGGTTGCGCAGGATCGCCTGCACCGTAGCCTCGCTCGCCGCCATGTTGACGATCAGGTGGAACTGGCGCCAGGCATACAAGTGGTGCAGGCGCTTGATGCAGGCATAGGCGGCGGTGATCGACGCCAGCTCAGGCCGCATCACGATCAGCACATTGTGCGCGCTGCCCGCTAGCGCCGACAGCGCGCCGTCGGCATCGACGCAGGCATCCACCAGCACGCTGCGGAAACCGCTCGCAGCAGCAGCCGGCAAGGCGCTGCCCGGCACAGGCCGGCCAGCCTGCAGCACCGACAGCACGCCACCGGGACCGGTGCCTGCCGCAGCGTCCAGCGGCAGTCGGCCTGCGCTGACATCGGCCAGGGTGCCGGCGGGCCTGGCGCCGGACAGCCGCGTGGCGCGCGCCGCGGCGGCGTCTTCGTCGACCAGCAGCACGCGTTCGCCCTGCATGGCCAGCGCGTGCGACAAGCCCAGCGCCACGGTGGTGGCGCCGGCACCGCGTTCGCTGGCGACCACGGCGATGCGGCGCGTCGTGCGCGGCGCCAGCATCCGGCGCAGGCTCTCGGCCTGGTCCATGGCGAGGGCGCTCACTGCAGCACCTCCATCGTTTCAGCGGACACGGCGCTGCCGCGGCCCGGATAGTTTTCCAGCACGTCGAGCAATGCCAGCATGCGGCCCATGCCTTCATTGAGCACCGTGCCCGGCACCGGCACGCCCTGGCGCACGGTGCGGCCAGCCAGGCGCGCGAGGAAGGCGGGCGCGGCCGCGGTCGGCGCGTGTTCCAGGCGCAGCACGGACAGGCCCAGCTGCAACGCGGCCAGCGCGGCGCCGGCGGCGTGGCCGTTTTCGGCGTCCTGGGCGAAGTGGTCGATGGCGTGGCGCAGCGTGCGCAGGCGCGCATCGGCTGCGTCGGTCCACAGGGCCCAGCGCGCTACCTGTGCGGCGTCCTGCGCCAGCGCCGGATCGCACAGCAGGTAGCGGGTATCCAGCAGTTCGCCGGTGGCGCGGTCGGCCAGGCGTGCCACCACCAGGCAGGCATCGATGCCGCCTTCGGGCGTGCCCTTGCCACGCGCCGGGCTGTCCGGCACGCGCACTTCGGCGCTGGCCAGCCAGCGCACGGCTTCACGCTCGCGCACGGTGTCCTCGCCCACGGCGTGGAAGGTCAGCGTGTCGGCCAGCGCATCGAGCTTCCAGGCGGCGCCGGCGCTGACCACGCGCGCGGTCTTGCGCGCGCCGCCCACCCAGCGCTCGCCGGCCTGCTGCCAGCGCGCCAGCGTGGCGGCGGTCGGCACGGCATCGATCAGGTTGACCACCTTGCGCGCGGCGCTCATGGCGGCGCGCAGGCTGGCGGCATCGGTCTCGGCCTCGCCCAACGGCTGGCCGGCACGGCCGGTCGGGGTCACAGTGGCGGCCAGCGGCATGCCGTCGCGGTCGGCGAGCCACAGCGTGTGCTGCATCGGCTGCGGCGTGCGGCGGCCGGGCACGGCCACTTGCAGCGTGGCGGCGCAGGCCAGCACGTACTGCTCGCACTGGCGGGTCACGTCGCGGCAGACCGCTTCGCGCACCTGCTGCGACATCGCGCGCAGGGCGGGCGCGCCGGCGCTGCGCTGTTGCCACAGCGAGCGGGCCAGGTCGAAGCCCAGGCCCGCGCCGTTGAGTTCGGCCACGCACTGGCCCAGCGCGTCGGCGCTGTCGGTCAGCGAGCGCAGCACGTCGGTGGCGCCACCGCGCACAGTTGTCTCTTCCCCCGCGCCAGCGGCGGCACGGCGCGCGGCATCGGCATCGGCAAACACCGAGCCCCGGCGCGGCGTCAGGAAGGCGCGCTCGACCAGTGCGGTGCTGTTGGCCAGTTCCAGGTGCTCGGGCACGCGCTGCCCGGTGGAGGCATAGAAGACAGGCAATCGGTGGCGGATCACCACGTCCAGCACCGATCCCAGGTGGGTGGCTTCGTCCAGCTTGCTGATGATGCAGCCATCGATGCCGCCGCCATCGGGCGCGGCGTCATGGCGGTAGGCATGCACCACTTCATTGAGGGTATCGCCGTGGCTGGCACCGTTGAGCAGCAGCACGCGCTGCACCGGCGCCGGCACGCCGGCCAGCATCGCGATCTGTTCCGACAGGCTGCGGTCGCGCTGGCTCATGCCGACGGTGTCGATGATCACCAGGTGCTTGTCCTTCATCGCCGCCAGCGCGAAGCGCAGGTCGGCGGCATCCTTTACCGCATGCACCGGCACGCCCAGGATGTCGCCGTAGATGCGCAGTTGCTCGTGCGCGCCGATACGGAAGCTGTCGGTGGTCAGCAGCGCCAGCTTGTCGGCGCCGTGGCGCAGCACGAAGCGCGCCGCCAGCTTGGCCGTGGTGGTGGTCTTGCCTACGCCGGTGGGACCCACCAGTGCCAGCACGCCGCCTTGCGCGAACAGGCTGTCCTCATCGCCCAGCACCGGCAGCTTGCTTGCCAGTTCGGTGCGGATCCAGCCCATGGCCGCGGGGCGGTCATAGCCCAGCGGCAGCCGCGCCAGCAGCGTGCGCGCCAGTTGCCCGGAGAAGCCGGCGCCGACCATCCATTCAAACAGGGATTCGCGCAGCGGGTCGCTGGCGGCCACGCCGTGCGCTGCCGCGCTTGGAACCGCGCTTGGGGCAGGGCTGATCCCGGCCAGCTGGCGCTCCAGCATCGCGCGCATCGATTGCAGCTCGCCGCGCAGGTCGCCGATGGCGGCGGGTTCGACCACCGGCGCGGGTGGCACGTAGACCTGCGCGGTGGCCTGCACGCTGCCCAGATCCATATCGCGCATGGCGACGATCTCCACGCCGCCCTCGACGGTGCGGTTGGACAGCACCACGGCGTCCGGACCCATGGCTTCGCGCACCTGGCGCATGGCTTCGCGGCCGTTGGCCGCGACAAACTTGGCTACGCTCATCTTTGACTCCTCACGCGCCGATCATGGCGGTGATGCGGATATTGCGGTTGTCCGGGACTTCGGCATGCGACAGCACCCTCAGCTGCGGCATGGTGCGCCGCAGGAAGCGCGCCATCAGCGGGCGCAGCTGCGACGGCACCAGCAGCACCGGGTCCATGCCCATCTGCTCCTGGCGCGTGACCGCGCCCTGGGTCTGCTGCAGCAACGCATCGGCCAGGCCCGGCTCGATTCCGCCGCCATTGGTCAGCGCCTGCGACAGCACGCGCTCCAGGCCGGCATCGAGGCCGATCACCTGCAGGTCGGCATTGTTCGGGAACAGCTGCTGCGTGATGGCGCGGCCCAGCGCCACACGCACCATCGCGGTCAGCTCGTTCGGGTCGCTGATCTTGGGCGCGTGCTCGGCCACCACATCCAGGATGGTGCGCATGTCGCGGATGGGCACGCCTTCGTCCAGCAGGTTCTGCAGGATCTTCTGCAGCGCGGTCAGCGAGATGGTCTTCGGCACCAGGTCTTCGGTCAGCTTGGGCGAGTCCTTGGCGATGCGGTCCAGCAGCGCCTGCACCTCCTGGCGGCCCAGCAGCTCGGCGGCGTGCATGTGGATCAGGTGGTTCAGGTGCGTGGCCACCACGGTGCTGGCATCGACCACCGTATAGCCAAAGGACTGGGCCTGCTCCTTGATGCCCGCATCGATCCACACCGCCGGCAGGCCGAAGGCCGGATCGCGCGTGGCCGCGCCCGGCAGCGTGCCGCTGACCTGGCCGGGGTTGATCGCCATCCACTGGCCCGGCATGGCTTCGCCGCGGCCGATCTCCACGCCCTTGAGCGTGATGCGGTAAGCGTTGGGCTTGAGTTCGAGGTTATCGCGGATATGCACCACCGGCACCAGGAAGCCGATCTCCTGCGCCACCTTCTTGCGGATGCTCTTGATGCGGCCCAGCAGCTCGCCGTCCTGCGCGCGGTCCACCAGCGTGATCAGGCGGTAGCCCACTTCCATGCCGAGCGGGTCGACCAGCGTGACATCGTCCCAGCTGGCTTCGGTCGATTCCTGCGCCACCGCCGGGGTGCGCTCTTCGCGCTGCCTGGTCTGCGCCTGCGTGGCCGCGCGGCGAGCGACGTAGCGGCCCATCCACACCAGCACGCCCGCCAGCAGCAGGAAGGCAAAGTGCGGCATGCCCGGGATGATGCCCATCAGGCCGATGATGCCGGCGGTCAGGTACAGCACGCGCGGGTTGGCGAAGAGCTGGCCGGTGAGCTGCTCGCCCACGTCCTGCTCGTTCGACACCCGCGACACGATCACGCCCGCGGCGGTGGAGATCACCAGCGCCGGGATCTGCGCCACCAGGCCGTCGCCGATGGTCAGCAGCGTGTAGTTGTGCACGGCGGTGCCGAAGTCCAGGTCGTGCTGCACCATGCCCACCACCATGCCGGCGGCGACGTTGATGAACATGATCAGCAGGCCCGCCACCGCGTCGCCGCGCACGAACTTGCTGGCACCGTCCATGGCGCCGTAGAAATCAGATTCCTGCGCCACTTCGGCGCGGCGCTTCTTGGCGGCGGCTTCGTCGATCAGGCCCGCGTTCAGGTCGGCATCGATCGACATCTGCTTGCCGGGCATCGAATCCAGCATGAAGCGCGCGCCGACTTCGGCGATACGCCCCGCGCCCTTGGTGATCACCATGAAGTTGATCACCACCAGGATCGCAAACACCACGATGCCGACCGCGAAGTTGCCGCCCACCAGGAAGTGGCCGAAGGCCTCCACCACCTTGCCAGCAGCGTCCGGGCCGGTATGGCCTTCCAGCAGCACCACGCGCGTGGACGCCACGTTCAGCGACAGCCGCAGCAGCGTGGTGAACAGCAGCACCGCAGGGAAGGCGGCAAAGTCCAGCGGCTTCTGCGTGTACATGCTGACCAGCAGCACCATGATCGCCAGCGCGATATTGAAGGTGAACAGCAGGTCCAGCACAAAGGCCGGCAGCGGCAGGATCATCATCCCCAGGATCATGATGATCAGCAGCGGCCCGGTCATGGCCTTGAGCTGGCCGGCGGAGCGCAGGCCGGGCAGGTTGAACAGGTTGCTCAGAGCGTTCATTCGCGCATTTCCGGTACGGCGAGTTCATCGGGCACCGGCAGGTCCGCGGGCGCCTGCGGCTGCGGGCCCTGCGAGTAGTGCCAGTGCTTCAGTTGATAGACCCAGGCCAGCACTTCAGCCACGGCGGTATAGAGTCCGGCGGGGATTTCCTGGCCCAGCTCCACGTGGCGGTGCAGCGCGCGCGCCAGCGGCGGGGCCGACATCAGCGGCACACGGTGCTCGGCAGCCAGTGCGCGGATGCGGGCGGCAATATCGCCGGTGCCTTTGGCCACCACGCGCGGCGCGCCCATGCGCCCTTCCTCGTAGCGCAGCGCCACGGCAAAGTGGGTGGGGTTGGTCACCACCACGTCGGCCTTGGGCACCTCGGTCATCATGCGGCGGCGCGCCATGGCGCGCTGCTGCTGGCGGATGCGGCCCTTGATATGCGGGTCGCCCTCGCTTTCCTTGAATTCCTGCTTGACCTCTTCCTTGGTCATGCGCAGCTTCTTGAAGAACTCCCAGTACTGCCACGGCACGTCGATGGCCGCCACCACCAGCAGCGACAGCGACACCACCAGGCAGCAATGCATGACCAGGTCGACCATATGCAGCAGCGCTTCCTGCACCGGCGCATTCATCAGCGCGATGGCCTCGGGCAGGCGCTTCCACAGCACCCAGGCGCCGACGCTGCCTACCAGCAGCGACTTGGCCAGGGCCTTGAGCAGCTCCACCAGCGAATGCGCGGAGAACATCCGGCCCAGCCCCGCCAGCGGCGACAGGCGCGAGAACTGCGGCGCGAAGGACTTGGTCGAGAACACCCAGCCGCCCAGCAGCAGCGGCGCGGCCAGCGCGGCCACGCCGAACAACAGCAGCAGGGGCAAGAAGGCCAGCAGGCTGTCCCACGCCATCAGGGCGAAGCGCGACAGCATGCGCGAGGTATCGAACGCCGTTGCCGGCTCGAAGCGCAGCG
Source organism: Cupriavidus sp. FW305-46 (assembly GCF_058787075.1). Taxonomy (NCBI): domain Bacteria; kingdom Pseudomonadati; phylum Pseudomonadota; class Betaproteobacteria; order Burkholderiales; family Burkholderiaceae; genus Cupriavidus; species Cupriavidus sp. FW305-46. The sequence goes on along the minus strand of NZ_JBYSZI010000049.1, from coordinate 279 downwards.
CCCCCTGCATCACCTGGTTCAGGCTGCGGCCCAGATGGCCGCCCAGCGTCCACAGGCCGGTCACGCCGGCGATCAGCATGATGAACGTGGCCAGCTCGCGCGAACGCACCACCTGCCCCTCCTCGCGCGCCTTTTCCAGGCGCCGGGGTGAGGCGGGTTCGGTTTTCTCGAGGTCGCTTTCTTCGGACATCCATGCTCCGTGCGAAGCGGCAGGCCGCTATTCGTCAGCAGGGATTATCGAAGCGTGGGGGGGTTCCCATTCCTGGGAAAAGGCGGGGG
>NZ_JBYSZI010000048.1:35352-57309 GCF_058787075.1 Cupriavidus sp. FW305-46 | reverse complement strand
GGGCGGGTCCGGGGCTGCTCGATACCTATGGTGACGAGCGCAAGCCGGTGGCCGAGAGGAACTGCGGCGTCAGCGTGGCAAACCACTGGAAGATGCGGGAGGTCACCGCTGCCTTGGGCCTCGATGACGACAAGTTGCCGACGCTGGCGCGATTGCGCGCCAGCGCACCGGCCCGCGCGCTGCCCGCTGCGCTGCGGTCCGCCGTCAAGCGGATGCTGGTGGCGCCTGTCGACGCGCGCACCCGGCGCGTGCAACTGGCGGCAACGCCGCGGTTCGCGGCCATCCAGCGCAACGTGCAACAGGCTGCTGAAGCGCAGATGGAGCATTTCAACACGCTCGGGCTTGACCTGGGCTACGTGTACCGGAGCGCGGCTGTCTGCGGCAGTGAGGCGATGCCCTCGGGGCCTTCAATGGCGACAAGTTCCGTACTGGAGGTGGCGCAGTCGTTCACCCCGGGCGCGCGCCTGCCGCACTTCCGGCTGCAGGACGCTTCCGGCGCGTCCGCCACTTCGCATGACCTGGTTGGCAACGGGCACTTCCTGCTCGCGGGCTTCGGGCGGCATGGCAAGGCATGCGCCGGGCTTGCCGCGGGTGCGAGCCAGCGGCTTGGCGCCCTGCCGGTACACGGCGTGGACATTGGCGCAGTCATCCATTGCGCCGACAAGCAGCAACTGTCCCTATGGAACCGGGGCCTGCCGGACGGCGTCATCCTGGTGCGTCCGGATGGCCATATTGCCTGGCGCCAAGCATCGGCCACCGATGTGCAGGCGGAGGACGTGCTCGCTGCCCTCTGCCGGGTGCTTCAGGCTCCCGTGCCGTCGCCCCTCGCCGCAACGCGGCCACCTTTCAACACACTTGCGAAGGTTCACCAGTGACACACGATTCCGAAGCCGCGCCGCCGCGCCAGGATGGGCATTCCGTTCCGGTCCCGATTCCCGTGGCGATCATCGGCGCGGGCACGGCCGGCTCCGTGCTGGCCTTGCTCCTGGCCAGCCGCGGCATCCGCAGCGTGCTGGTCGAGCGTCAGGGCGATGCGGATACGCATCCGCGCGGACACGTCTGGTCCGCCCGCGCGATGGAGGTGATCCGCGCCATCGATGTCGAACTTGCCGAGCAGCTGCGCGAGATCAGTTCGCCGCCGCTCAAGCTGCGCTACATCACCTGGTGCACGTCGCTGGCGGGGGCCGACCTGGGCCGCTGCGTGCCGCTCGGGAATGACCCCGCGCATACCGCCAGCCTGCTGGGTAGCGGCCCTTGCCGCCCATTGCACTTGTCCCAGAACGTGACCGACCCGATTCTGCGGGAGCGCGTGGCACGCGACGCGCTGATCGAGTTCCTGCCCGGATACGAACTGGAGTCGCTGTCGCAGGACCAGCATGCCTGCACCTTGACGCTGCGCGAACTTCGCAGCGGCCTCAGCGTGCGGCGCAGCGCGCGTTTCGTGGCCGGCGCCGATGGCGCGCAGAGCACGGTGCGGCGCCTGCTGGGCGTGCCATCTGTCCAGACGCCGCTGCAGGCGGTGGCGCAAATCCATTTCCGCGCGCAGTTGGGCAAGCTGACCGTAGCGCGGCCAAGCCCCTTGTACTGGATCTTCAATCCCAGGGTGGTGGGCACGCTTACCGCCCACACCGCCGATGAACAGGACTGGGTGCTGACGACCGCGGTGCTGCCTGCGCTCGAGCCCGCCGGCGGGATGCCGGCCGCGCAGGCGCTGTCGCTGGTGCAGGCCGCGATCGGCGACGACAGCGTTGAGGTCAGGGTGCAGTCCGTCCGCCCCTGGACCATGGCGCTGCGCCGTGCGGAAGTGACCCGGGTCAGGCGCGTGCTGCTGCTTGGCGACGCCGCAGCGGGCTTCTCCGCCATCGGCGGCTTCGGCATGAACCACGGCATCGAGGACGCGGCGAGCCTGGCGTGGCGGCTGCAGATCCTGCTGGGCAGCTTTGTGCCCGACGACCTTGCTCAGGCGCTGTTGTCCAGCTATGCCGACGAGAGAGCGGCGAGCGCCCAGGCGCATGCCAGCCGTACGCAGCAACTGAGCGACCTGGCCGACCAGGTGTTGCGCGCCACCGGCGTGGATCCGGACGGTTTCCAGACCTTGTCCGCGCTGTCCCGGTCCCGCTGGGTCCGGCTGCTGCCCAGGCCTGCCGCGCGCAAGCTGTTCCGGGCCGCGACCGGCGCCGGCCTGAAGCCGCTGGGCCGGCTCGTCGACCCTGGCCAGGCAGGGGCCGATATCCGCGCCCGCGTGCGCAGGGCGATCGACCGGCAGCGGGAAGTGTTCGTGACGCTGGGCACCGATCTTGGCTATGCGCATGCGACGGGCTTCCTCTGCCGCGAGCCCCATCCGCAAGCGAAATCGCCTCACGCGGGCACCGACTACTGGCCGGAGACCAGCCCCGGCGCGCTGGTTCCCCATCTGTGGAGTGAGACAGATGGCGCATCGCTGTCGACGCGCGACCTCGCCCGGCGTGCGCCTATGACGCTGCTGGTCCACGAGCAGGAGCGCGTGCGCTGGCAGGCAGCGCTAGCGCAACTGCGCGACGCCTGGGGCATCGACGTGGCGTGTCCGCAGGTCGGCACCGGCGACGATGCGCAGTTCCGCATCGGTGCGCCGGCGTTTGCCGAAGCCTTGCAGATCGATGTGTCCGGCGCGCTGCTGCTGCGCGGCGACGGCATCGTGGCCTGGCGCAGCCGCCGCCAGTGCGCCGATCCCGGCGCGGCGCTGCAGGCGGTGATGGCGCGCATGGTTTCCCAATCCAGCACGACCCGCGCCACGAGCGCGGCACACCCTATCAAGGAGATGCAATGAGCGACAGCATGGACCAGTTCCCTATCCCCTGCCCAGACCCGGACGCACGCCCGCCGCAAAAGCTCGCGCATATCGTGCTGGCCACGCGCCGGTTTGACGAAACGATCCACTGGTGGAGCATCGTGCTGGGCGCCCGCGTGATGTATCGCAATGCCTTGCTCTGCTTCCTGTCGTTTGACGAGGAGCATCACCGCCTGGCGCTGATCAATGCCGCGAACTTCTCGCCCCGCCGGCGCGAGAGCACGGGCCTGGACCACGTGGCCTTCACCTACAGCTCGCTGGGCGACCTGCTCCACACCTATGAGCGGCTCAAGGGCCATGACGTTCGCCCGGTATGGTGCATCAACCACGGACCGACGACCTCGCTGTACTACCGCGACCCCGACGGCATCCAGGCGGAACTGCAGGTGGACAACTTCGAGACGCCGGAGGCGCTGGAAGTGTGGCTGCGCTCGGGGGCCTTCGCGGAGAACGCGGTCGGAGTCGAGTTCGATCCGGAGCATCTGCTCGAACGCTACAAGGCTGGCGCGCCGGAAGCCAGCCTGAAGCAGCCCGGCGCGGTGACCAGCCGCCAGTTCCTGACCCTGCGCTGAAAGGGGAGAGCCGGTGAGATTGTGCACATTTTCCGCCGCTCAGGTGAAGGGCCATGTCGGGCTGGGCCTGGCCGACGGCCGGCTACTCGATGTGACCGCGACCTTCGCGGGTGACGCGCGCTTTGCCTGCCTGCTGGCGCTCATCGAGCATCAGCATGACACGCTGCCGGCCTTGCGGGCGTTGCTGGAAGACCGCACCCGGGACGGCGCGCACCAGGTGTACGCGCTGCGCTCGATTCAGCTCCAGCTCCCTTACCGTCCGCCACAGATCCGTTGCTTCAGCGTCTACGAGCAGCATCTGCGCAATGCCTACGGGCAGGTCATGGCCCATGGCGTCAGCCCGGCCACAGGCCTGCTGATGCGGGCGCTGGGTGCGGGCAGGGTGCCGAAGGCCTTCTACGAAACGCCGATGTACTACAAAGGGGCGCGTCTCAATCTGTCCGGCCACGGCAGCAAGGTGGCCCGGCCCGATCCCGGCAGCAAGCTCGACTACGAGGCCGAACTTGCTGTCGTGATTGGCCGCCCCGGCAAGAACATCGACCGCTCGGCGGCGATGTCGCACATCTTCGGCTACGTGATCTTCAACGATTTCTCCGAACGCGCGCAGCTGATGAAAGAAATGCGCGCCCGCCCGAGTGCCGGCCCGGCCAAGGGCAAGGACTTCGACGGCAGCAATAGCCTCGGCGCCTGGATCGTCACCGCCGACGAGATCGCCGATCCACACGCGCTCGATGTCACCGTGCGCGTCAACGGTGAAGTGCGCGGGCAGGGCAGCACTGCGGGGATGACCCATCGCATCGACCGCATCGTCAGCTACGCGTCGTCCAACGAGACGCTGCACGGCGGCGAGCTGCTCGCCACCGGCTGCGTGCCGAACTGCGCCGGCATCGAGCAATGGCGCTTCCTGGAGGACGGCGACCGCGTTGATGTGGAGATCGCCGGGCTGGGCGTCCTGACCAACTCGATCACCGGCCATTAGCCGTACCTCAGCCCCCACGCGAGGCGGCCCCAGAGCTTCCCGCGCCAATAACAATGACATCGGAGACAGCAGTGAACCCGAAACAGTGGATGGTCCTATCCGCGCTAGCCGTGCGTCCAGTGCTTGGCCTCGCCGACAACGGCTACTTCCAGATCGGCTACGGTGCCGAAGCGCGTGGCGTGGCAGGTGCGGCCGCGGCGTCGACCCGCGACGCGTTCGGCGGTGCCAGCAACCCAGCCACCACGGTGTGGGCTGGCAACAGCTTCGAGGGCAACCTGATCGCAACCAACGGCCGCACCAGCATGAGCCGCGCCGCGGGATTGCCGCCGCCGCTGAGCGGGGTGCTCGACACGTACACGGCCAGCGCAAGCCGCTGGGTGCCGCTTGCCGACATCGCGGTGAGCAAGATGGTCACGCCCGACTTGTCGCTCGGCATCGTCGGCTACAGCAATGGCGCAGGCACCTACTTCCCGGATGGCACCACGAGCTGCCTGGCGCCGCCGCCGGCGGGCGCCGGCACCACCTATCGCGGCAACCTGCTGTGCGGCAGCGGCAGGGCCAGCACCACGATCCAGCAGCTGACGATCGCGCCGACGGTGTCGGCGCGGGTCTCCCCGAGCGTCTCCGTCGGCTTCTCGGTGCTGCTGACCGGCCAGTTGTTCAGCGCCGAGGGCCTGCAGGCACTGGCGCCGCAGTCGGCGGCACCAGACCACCTGACCAACCAGGGCAGTGCGTCCTCGTTCGGCGTGGGCGTGCGCGTGGGAGCGTACTGGCGCGCCAGCGACGCGCTGGCTTTCGGTGCCGCCTACTCGCCCCGTATCCGGATGGGACGGCTCAAGGAGTATGAGGGTCTGCTGGCGGACCAGGGCCGGCTGGATATCCCTGAGAACATGTTGCTGGGCTTGCAGTGGTCACCCACGCAGGATCTTTCCTTTCTCTTCGACTACCAGCGCATCAACTACTCGGGCACCTCCGGCCTGGGCAACCCATCCTTTGATGGCACCGCCTTGCGCGGCAGCAGTGGCGGGCCGGGCAATGGCTGGAAGGACATGAACGTGTTCAAGGTCGGCGTGCGCTACCAGGTGACGCCGGCCCTCAATGTCTCGGGCGGCGTGTCGTTCAACAGCGCGGCCTATGCGGACGCGGACACGGCGAACAACGTCACCGCGCCCGCCACCTTCCGCCGGCACTACACCATCGGGCTTGGCTACGCGACCGGGCCCAACAGCAAGTGGTCGGTCTTCTACTCCTTGTCTCCGGGGCACACCACCGCCGGCAGTTCGACCCTGGCATCGGCCGTTGCCACGCAGCTTGCAGGCAGTCCCACCGTGGCGGGCCAGGAGTCCCTGGCCACGCGGCAGCAGAGCATCGGCGTGCAGTACACGCAACGCTTCTGACTGTCTTCGGCACCTATCTGACCTATCGGTTCATTCATCACGGAGTACATTCGATGCAGGCTTGTCTTTCTCTGTACCACAGCGGTAACCGCGTCATCACGGGCGCTCAGGCATGAACGCACGCACGGAGCCATCGGCGTTGCAGTCGCCACGGCTGGACGACCGCTTCGAGCAGCTGGCCGGCAAGGTCTTTCTCACGGGGAACCAGGCCATCGTGCGTATCGCGCTGGACCAGCGCCGTATCGATGGTGCCCTGGGTAGGAATACCGGTGGCTTTATCTCCGGATACCGCGGCTCGCCGCTGGGCCGGCTCGATATGGAGCTGTGGCGGATCGCGCCGCTGCTGCAGGCGGCCAACATCCGTTTCCAGCCCGGCGTGAACGAGGACCTGGCCGCCACCGCGGTCTGGGGCACGCAGTATGTCGGCACCTTCCCAGGGGCAACCGTGGACGGCGTGTTCGGCATCTGGTACGGCAAGGGACCGGGTGTGGACCGCAGCGGCGACCCGTTCAAGCACGGCAACCTCGCCGGCACCAGCGCCGCCGGCGGCGTACTGGTGCTGGCGGGCGACGACCATAGCGCCAAGTCCTCCACCACCGCGCACCAGTCGGATTTTTCGCTGATCGCGGCAGGTATCCCGGTGCTGTATCCGGCCAACGTCCAGGACATCATCGACTTCGGCCTGCGCGGCATCGAGATGTCGCGCCACAGCGGCTGCTGGGTGGGGATGAAGCTGGTGACCGATGTGGTGGAGTCCGCCGCCGAGGTCGACGTGGGCCGGCAGGCACCGGTCGGCGACTTGCCCACCGCCAACGGGCCTTTGCATATCCGCGCCTTCGAGATGGCGCCGGCCGCGGAGGAGCGCCTGTACGCGCACAAGCTGCCGGCGGCCGTGCAGTTTGCCAGGGCGGCTGGGCTCAACCGCCTGACATGGGCCGCACCGGCAGCGACGGTGGGCATTGTCACCGCTGGCAAGTCGTATGCCGACACCATGCAGGCCTTGCAGCGGCTGGGGATCGATGCCGACGGCCCGCACGGCGCCGCGCTGCGCATCCTCAAGATCGGCATGGTGTGGCCGCTCGACGACGAGATCGTGCGCGCCTTTGCGCAAGGTCTCGATACCATCCTGGTGATCGAGGAGAAGCGGCCGCTGCTTGAGTCACAACTGAAGTCCATCCTGTTCGATGCGCGCCTCGCGCGGCCACCGGTGGTGCGTGGCAAGTTCGACGGCGCGACCGAATGGTCGGCGTCGCGCGGCACGCCGGTGCTGCCGATCTGCAACGAGTTGACGGTGCTCCAGGTCGCCGAAGCGATCCGCGAGCTGTTGGGCCTGCCGCCCGCGCCGGACGCGAATGCCCCGGTCCCGTGCGAGGCGGGGCAGGGCGCGCCGCTGCGCCGCCCCAGCTTTTGCGCGGGCTGTCCGCACAACACGTCGACCCGGCTGCCGGACGGCAGCCGGGCGCTGGCCGGCATCGGCTGCCATACGATTGCCATGCTGAACGACCCGGCCAAGACCCACACGGCTTCGCATATGGGTGGAGAGGGGGTGATGTGGATGGGGCAGGCGCCGTTCACGCGCGAACCCCACGTCTTTGCCAATATGGGCGACGGCACCTACTTCCATTCCGGCTACCTGGCTATCCGCCAGGCGCAGGCGGCCAATCTGCGCATGACCTACAAGCTGCTCTTCAACGGCTTTGTCTCCATGACTGGCGGCCAGCCCGTGGACGGCGACTTGAGCGTGGACAAGGCAGTGGCCCAGCTGCGGGCGGAAGGGATCGGCAAGATCGTGGTGGTCACCGATGACGTGACCACCTACGACGGGCCAAGGCGCGCGGCGCTGGGCGTGCCGGTGTACGACCGCGCGCAGCTGGAGACCGTACAGCGCGGGCTGCGCGAACATGCCGGGCTGTCGGTGCTGGTCTACGACCAGGCGTGTGCCACCGAGGCGCGGCGCCTGCGCAAGCGCGGCAAGCTGCCCGACCCGCAGGTCCGTACCTATATCGACCCGGAAGTCTGCGAGGGCTGCGGCAATTGCGGCGAACAGTCCGGATGCCTCGCGATCGAACCGCTGGAGACGCCGCTGGGCCGCAAGCGGCAGATCAACCAGTCTTCGTGCAACAAGGACCTGTCGTGCGTGCGCGGCTTCTGCCCCAGCTTTGTCACGCTCGATGGCGCCAGGCCGCGCCGGCCACAGGGCGGCAAGGACGGCGAGCTGACGATTCCCGCGCTGCCCGACGTTGAGATCCCGGGCGATTTCGCGCCGACGGCAATCCTGGTGGCGGGCATCGGCGGCACCGGTGTCGTCACCATTGGCGCCGTGCTGACCATGGCCGCGCACCTGGACGGCAAGGCCGGCAGCTCGCTCGACGTCACCGGGCTCTCGCAGAAGTATGGTGCGGTCGGCTCCCACATCCGCATTGCGCCGCGCGCGGAACTGCTGCACGCAGCGCGCATCGGCAATGCGGAGGCCGATGTCCTGCTGGGATGCGACCTGATCGTCGCCGCGGGCGCGGACGCGCTGTCCCGACTGCGGCCGGGACAGGCGCGCGCCTTCGTCAACACTGGGATCGTGCCCACCAGCGACTTCACCAGCCAGCCGGACTGGTCGGCGGATGAGGCAGGCCTGAGGCAGCGGTTGAGCGGGGCGCTGGGAGTGCGCGCCGAGTTCGTCGATGTGGCGGCGCTCGCACAGCAGCTCCTTGGCGACGCCATCCTCTCGAACATGCTGCTACTCGGCTATGCCTGGCAGAAGGGCGTGATCCCGGTGCGGCGCGCGGCGATGGAGAAAGCCATCGAACTCAACGGCGTGGCGACCGGCACCAACCACAAGGCATTCGCGCTGGGCCGATGGCTGGCGCACGACCACGCCGCAGTGCGGCGCCTGCTGGCGCCGGCGCAGGTGGTCCAGTTCCCGAAGAAGGCTGACGGTCCGCTGGGCGAACTGATCGACGACCGGGCCCGGCGCCTCGCCGACTACCAGAACGCGGCACTGGCCACACGCTACCGCACTCGGATCGAGGCACTGCGCCGGGTGCTGGCGGGCCGCAGCGATGCGCAGGCGCTGCTGCGGCAGGTGGCAACGCAGTACTACCGCGTGCTGGCGGTCAAGGACGAGTATGAAGTGGCGCGCCTGTATTCACGCCCGGCGTTCATGCAGTCCCTGCGCGACGGTTTCGACGGCGACTTCAAGGTCAGCTTCCATCTCGCGGGCGGTCCCTTCGGCAAGCTGGACAAGGTGACCGGGAAGATCGGCAAGACCGCCGTCGGAGCGTGGATCCGGCCCGCGTTCCGCCTGCTGGCCGGTGCGCGCTTCCTGCGCGGCAGCCGGCTCGATCCGTTCGCGCGGGGCGCCGAAGCACAGCTCAATCGCCGCGTGCTGGCGGCCTATGAGGCAGACCTTGACCTGCTCGGCCAAGCCGCGGCGCAGTGGCCGACCGAACGCTTGCTGGCCTTGCTTGGCTGGCCGGCCAGCGTGCGCGGCTACGGCCACGTGCGCGAACGGCAGGCGCAGGCGGGCTTTGCCAGACGGGACCGGGCACGCAAGGAGTGGGACGGCGATGCCAGCCGGTAGCGACAACGGCATCCGTGCGATGCCATCACCGAAAGCAGAAACACCATGAACAAAGTCATCATCACCTGCGCCATCACCGGTTCGATCCACACCCCGTCCATGTCACCCCACCTGCCGGTTACGCCCTATGACATCGCGGCGAGCGCGATCGACGCCGCGCGGGCCGGTGCCGCCATCGTCCACCTGCACGCGCGGAATCCCGCGGACGGGCGCCCGTCGCAGGACCCGGCGCTGTTCCGCCAGTTCGCGCCAGCCATCAAGGCGGCATCGGACGTGGTCATCAACCTGACAACCGGCGGTGCGCCGTCGATGAGCGTGCAGGAGCGGCTGCAGCCCGCACTGCAATTGCGCCCCGAAGTCGCCTCGCTCAATATGGGCTCGATGAACTTCGGACTGTACGAATTGCTGGACCGCTTCAAGGAATTCCGACACGACTGGGAACGGCCTCATCTTGCGCAAAGCTATGACGGCATCTTCAGGAACACCTTCAAGGATATCGCCTACATCCTTCAGTCCTGCAGCGAGAACCAGACGCGCTTCGAGACCGAATGCTACGACATCGGGCACCTGTACACGGCCGCCCATTTTCTCGATCGCGCGCTGCTGAAGCCGCCGCTGCTGATCCAGTCCGTATTCGGGCTGCGCGGCGGCATCGGCGCGCATGTGGAGGACTTGATGCATATGCGCCGCACGGCGGACCGGCTGTTCGGCAAGGACTACGTCTGGTCGGTGCTGGGCGCCGGCCGCAGCCAGATGCCGCTGGCGGCGATTTCCGCGGCGATGGGTGGCAACGTACGCGTCGGGCTGGAGGACTCGCTGTGGGACGGCCCCGGGAAACTGGCCGACAGCAATGCCGCGCAGGTCCTGCGCGTGCGCAGTGTGATTGAAGCGCTTTCGCTGGAGGTTGCCACGCCGGAGGAGGCGCGTACCTTGCTGAAGCTCAAGGGGCGGGAGAATGTTGGATTCTGAACGCAGAACGCCGGAGGGCAGGGGGCAGCGGTATCGGTCCTGCAACCTGGACCGCGGCCGTGGCAACGCGCCAGGACACGCCTTGGCAAAGGTAGATCTCCCTTGTAGCGAGATTCCAGCAAGAGCGAGCTTCCGGGAGCCAATGCCAAAAGCGGCCGGCCCGAGACGGCTGCCCGGCATTCTGCACAGTTTTTTTGGGGGAAGGGGTATCCAAGTGCTGCCAACCCGCGTATATTTCGCCCCGCGGGGTGGAGCAGTCGGCAGCTCGTCGGGCTCATAACCCGAAGGTCGCAGGTTCAAGTCCTGCCCCCGCAACCACATTCGCCCAAGCCCCGCCGGATCCATCCGCGCGGGGCTTTTGCTTTAGTGCCCGCCTCTAGATGCACGCATAGCCTTCCGCCTTATGGCTGCCGTTCCCCGGCTTCGCTCAGCGCAGGTGCCCGCCAAACAGTCCGAGCAGGCCGATGACGATGAGGTAAATGGCGACGATATAGTTAAGCAGCCGCGGAATGACAAGAATAAGGATGCCGGCGATCAACGAGATTAGCGGGCCGGCGCTGGTAATGAAGTCCATGATGGGCCTGTGTGATTGGGGTTGATCTGGCCGCGGCGCTTCTTTCGCGCCAGTGCTCGAGGTATGAAGCATTGCGCGGCCCGATAGCGCCGCGCCGCTGGCGCTACTTGCCGACCTGATTGCCTGTGTCGAAAATGTTGTCCCCACAGGCGTAAGTAGTCGGTCCGCTGACGTACCGGGCGCAACGGCGATGCAGAGAGGCAAAGCTCAGCCGAACACACGCGATCTCAGGTCGTCCTCGAAATCGACAGTCCATTGCGCCCCCAAGTTTCCGTTGTATTGGCGGATTTCCCTCCCGAAGCCTACCGAGACGGTGCGCCTGCGTGCCGGCGCGGCGCCTGCAGCGTCTTCAACGGCTGTCACGGTAAATCCGTCGGGTGCGACCCCGTTACGCAGACAGGTCTCGCGGAAAGCTTCCTGTTCCAGCGGAGGGAACTGATCCAGCATCGTCTCCAGCATGGGTGTCTCCTGATTCTGTTGCTCAGCCTCTTGATATCCGCCTTGACGTCGCCGTACGCCGCTTGTGTTACCTACCCAGAGGATAGTTGTGACGGATTCTCAAGTCAGTCCGGTGCCGTACGCATCGGGAAGGCGCGTTTCAGCATTCTGGGTGAGAGTCTTGTACATAGGTTCACGCTTGGTGCTAAGGCCGTCACCATCTGTTGGTACATTTAACATAACACTTATTATGCGAAACGAATCTGTAGCTGCAAAGTTGTATCTATGGTCAGCCCGATTCAAATGTCCGAGTCGAAAATGTCCGAGTTGACCCAGGTAACCTGTACGGCCTTGAGCCCAGCCAGGGAACCGCCATTGGGAGGCGCGGGGTTTCAGGGCGCGAGTGACGTAGAAGGCGGTCACATCAGCAGGCAAGATGTGCGATCGACAGCACGCCACCCCTAAGGTAGTCTCCAGCCGTATTACGTCGCCACGGACAAGGGCCGTCAGGCGCTGGGGGCTTTGCGCCCACGGCTCGCGGAACCGGTCGACGAAGCCTTAACCGAGAAAATCGCCGATGCCCCCCAACCCCGCCCAGGACACAAACCGCGCCGCTGACGCAACCACACGTGGCACGGCTCCAGAGGTCCTTCGGGCGTTCCTGAAACTTGGCCTGACTTCGTTCGGCGGCCCGATCGCGCACCTCGGTTACTTCCGCGCCGAATTCGTGGAGCGCCGCCGCTGGCTCGATGACAAGAGCTACTCGGACCTGGTCGCGCTGTGTCAATTCCTGCCGGGGCCAGCCAGCAGCCAGGTTGGCATGGCGCTGGGGCTGCAGCGGGCGGGCTGGCTTGGCGCGCTGGCCGCCTGGGTGGGCTTTACCCTGCCCTCTGCGATTGCACTTGTCCTGTTTGCCTTTGGCGTTGCGCGCTGGTCCGGCGTTGCGGATTCCGGGGCAGTCCACGGCCTGAAGGTGGCGGCCGTGGCGGTTGTCGCACAGGCGGTATGGGGCATGGCCAGGTCGCTGTGTCCGGACCGGCTGCGCGCCGGCATCGCGGTCGTGGCCGCGCTTCTGGTTCTCGCGGTGCCAAGTGCGGTGGGCCAGGTTGCTGCCATTGTGCTGGGTGGCCTGGTTGCGCGCTGGACCTTGCAGTTGAACCATCTGCCTCCTGCCCAGCATCTCAACTACGGTGTGAGTCGCCGGGTCGGCGCTTTGCTGCTCGCGCTGTTCGGCGTGCTGCTGGTGCTGCTCCCGGCCCTTGCCGCAATGACTGGTTCGATGACGATGTCGGCGGTGTCGGTCTTCTACCAGGCCGGAGCGCTGGTTTTCGGGGGTGGCCATGTCGTACTGCCGCTGCTGCAGGCTGGCGTGGTGCCCCCTGGCTGGGTCGGCAATGATGCATTCCTGGCGGGCTACGGCGCGGCACAAGCCGTTCCGGGCCCCCTGTTCACCTTTGCCGCGTACCTCGGGGCGCTCTCGCCCGCGCCACTGGGTGGATGGGTGGGCGCGCTGGTACTGCTTCTCGCGATCTTTGCGCCGGCGTTTCTGCTGGTGGCCGGCACCTTGCCGTTCTGGGAAAGCCTGCGCCAGCGCGATGGGGTGCAGAGCGCGATGGGTGGCATCAATGCAGCCGTCGTTGGCGTACTGGCCGCCGCGCTGTACGACCCGGTATGGACCAGCGCGATTCACTCGAAGGCGGATTTCGGCCTGGCACTGGCGGCCTTCGGCCTGCTCGTCTACGGCCGTGTATCCCCCGTGCTGGTGGTGGCCGGCACGGCGCTGGGCGGATGGATGCTGGCGCTCTAGCCGGGCATCCGCTTACCCAGGTCGCCAGGCTCAGCTCACGGCGCGCTCACCAACACCGCCGTAGCCGGATCCGCCGCCGCGTCGCCCTCCATGACGATCAGCTTGGCCGGGGCGGCGCTCTTTGGCGAGAGCGTCGTCACGACTTCGCGCAGCGGGCCAATGGCGGTGCCGTTGGCCATGCCGGCCGCATTGGTGCGGAAGCTTGCCACGGGCGCGGCCTGTCCTGCGACATAGACGCTGTAGGTGGTTTGCGGCTTCAGCTTGAACAGGGATACTTCCAGCGCGTCGACAACACCGAGATTGCGCGCGACCACAAAGCCCTTGGCATCGCCACGGACCGGCTTAAGGGCGATGTTGACCGGATCGCTGTTCGCTCTCTGCACAAGGTTGGCGGTCCCGTCGCCGCCTGGCACGGCGTTGGAGACATAGACCAGCGCCTGCGGGGCCTGGCCAACCGGCACGCGGGTCGTGACCTGGTTGGTTGCGGTGTCGATCACGTCGACGGCGTCGCCGTTTTCCAGGCCGACATAGATGCGTGAACCGTCATCGGCAGCCCAGATGCCGTGCGGCAGCGCGCCGACCGGAATGGTCGCGACCAGCCGCGGTTCGGCCTCGGTGGTGAATACCTTGACCACGTTTTCGCCGCCCACTGTCACATAGGCGAACGTGCCACGCGCGGTCCTGGCAAAGGCAAGGTGATTGGTGATGAAGCCGGAGTCGAAGACGCCCTTCACTTCCAGTTTTTCGGTGTCGATGCGGGTGACCTTGCCCACGTCCTTGTGCGTCATCCACACCTCGCGGAAGTCCGGCGTGAACTGCAGGAACGGTGAGAACGGGCTGGTGACACTGAGCCGCTTGACCACCTTGTGTGCCCTGACATCGATGACATCCACCACGGGGTTGAAGCTGGACACCACGAAGGCGAGCTTGCCGGCAGGATGGAACAGCACCATGCCCGGCCCTGCCGTGGTCTGGATGCGGCGGGTCTCGCGGAACGTCACCGGATCGATGACGGAGATATAGTCCTCGCCGCGCACGACTACCCACACCTCTTTTCCATCCGCGGTAAAGAAGCCCTCATGCGGCGAGCGCCCGATATAGGCAATGCCCTTGACCTTGTTGGTTGCCGTATCGATGAACGCGACGGAATTCGATCCGTTCGAGATCGCGATCAGGGTCCGATGGTCGGGCGAGAAGCCAAGGCCGTGGACATTGAGCTCGCCCTTGTAAAGCGGAGACAGCACGTCCGGCCGCGCGTTGCCAAGGCGGATCTGCCCAAGCAGGGTGTTGCTCGCCGGATTGATCACTGAAACGGTGTTGCTGTTCTGGTCGGCGGTGTAAACGCGATCCTGTGGCTGCGGCGCGGCGATTGCCAGAGGCGCGGCCATGGCAAGGATAAGGGCATGTCTTTTCATGGTTCGGTCCTGATTCGGGTGGTGCAGGTCCGCCGGTTAGCGAGGATTGGCGGCAGGCGCCCTGGCCTGGCTGCGCTGGAGCCAGGCTTGCATGAGGCGGATCTCGTTTTGCTGCTCGGTGATGATGGCCTGGGCAAGATTGCGCAGCTCCGGGTCCTTGCCATACAGCAGCAGCGCCTTGGCCATGTCGATCGCGCCCTGGTGGTGCGGGATCATCATGGTGACAAAGTCGTGGTCGGGGATGCCGTTCATGGCTGCCTGCGCCATGCCGTGATCCATCACGGCCATGGCGTCACCCATCAGGCCGGAGAATGGCTTTGCGGTGCTGGCGACAAAGGGCGGCGGTGCCTGCCCCGCGGTGGTTTGGTGATGGTGGTGGGCTTCCTGGGCTGGCGCGGCAAAGCTTGCAGCCCATAGGAACAGCGCCGGCATAATGCGTGCCGCAGTGCAGACGCCATTGCTTGGGGTTCTCCGTTGCATTGCAGGGTCTCCTTTCTTCCGGGCCTGGCGTTAGCCGGCGGCCGGGGGTTACCTGCGTATACACATGGGAGGCGTGGACTATTCCATGGAAAGCCGGATTTTTTGCGGACCAGCCGCTGGACAGGCCTGCGATGCGTGACGCAGCCCCACCCTCCCCTTACCGTGTATCCGCCCCTCCCGGCACACCATCCAGTACCGCCAGTATCCGAAACGCTGCCTTCACCCGCTCCGGCACCGGGAAATTCTTGTTCGCCAGCATCACGATGCCAATCCGCTTCGCCGGCACAAAGACCACGTAGGCGCCAAAGCCATTGGTGGAGCCGGTCTTGTTGACCAGCACATCGGCGGGCGATGACAACGGCGGCTCCAGCCGCTTCACCTGGTTCGCCTCGAACACGACCTGCGGTGAACTGCCGGCCAACACGCTGTCGACCCGGGTGGGCCAGGCATACATTTCCCAGCCCAGCCCCTGCACCATGTCGCCGACCTTGAAGTATCCGGTGTGCGTCCCGGCAATGGCACGCCGCAGCTTGTCGTCCAGGCCGGCGCTGTCGATGTTGGCTTCGACAAAGCGGATCATGTCGGCCGCGGTGGTCTTCACGCCGTAGGCTTCGGCATCGAGCACGCCGGGCGTCACGCGCACCGGCTTGCCGTCTTTCGAATAGCCATAGGCGTAGTCGCCCATGCGCGCTTTCGGCACCCTGATGTAGGTGTGGGCCAGGCCGAGCGCCGGGAACAGCGTCTTCTCCATCAGGTCATCGAAGGGCTGGCCCATGCTGCTGGCAGCCAGGTAGCCGAACAAGCCGATGCTGGGATTCGAATACTGGCGATGGGTGCCGGCGGCATATCTGGGGCGCCAGCCCCGGAAATAATCGACCATCGTCCTGGTATCGGTGACCGCATCCGGAAACTGCAGCGGCAGGCCGCCGGCGGCATAGGTGCCAAGATCGAGCAGGCTGGTCGCGCCCAGGCTGCTTCCCGCAAGCGCCGGCAGGTATTTACCGGCAGGGTCGGCCAGGGACAGGGTGCCGCGGGCCTGGCCGTAGGATGCGAGCGTCGCGGTGAAGGTCTTGCTGACCGAGCCGATCTCGAAGAGCGTGTCGCCGTCGACCTTGCGCCCGCCTTCCTTCGCCGCGACGCCGTAGTTGAAAACATAGCGCTTGCCGCCGGCCGTGACGGCAACGGCCATGCCGGGGACGCCGTGCGCCGCCATCAGGGGGCGGATGGCATCGTTGACAGCGCGTTCTATCTGGCGCTGGCCGACACTGTCGGCGGCACTGGCATTGGCTGCGAAGAGGCTGCAGGCCATGACGATGGTGGCGATGCGGGCAACAGGAATCCGTTTCATATCCGGCGCTTGGCGATCATGCTGGGGGGCGGCGCCGGACCATGGCGGTGCGCGCCCGTGGTGGCATGGGCGCGCAACTGGAGCGGCTGCAGAAGGGCAAAGCTTAACAGCCGCAGCCGGAGCATGTGGAGTCCCGCACCGAATCGCCCCGCCGGGCCTGCAGGGCGAAGCGGGCGATATCAGAGCGCGGACGGCGCAGGCTTTTCCGTGTCGATGCCGTAGCGCGTGATCGCCTCGGCCACCACCGAGGCCGGCACCGCGCCCTGCACCGCGAGCGCGCGCAGCGCCGCCACGCAGACATAGGCGCGATCGACCTCGAAGAAGCGGCGCAGCGACGGCCGGTTGTCACTGCGGCCATAGCCGTCGGTGCCCAGCACCGTGAAGGGAGCCGGCACATAGGGCGCAATCAGTTGCGGGTAGGCGCGCACGTAGTCGGTGGCCGCCACCACCGGGGCGTCGCCGGCCAGCAGCGCTTCCACATGGCTGGGGGCGATGCTGTCCTGCGGATGATGCAGGCGCTGGCGCACGGTCTCGCGCGCCTCGCGCTCCAGCTCGGAGAAGCTGGTGACGCTGAACACCTCGCTGTCGACCTGCCAGTCCTCGGCCAGCATCCGCGCCGCGGCTTCCACCTCGCGCAGGATGGTGCCGCTGCCGAGCAGCCGCACCCTGGCGCGCCCGCCGCCTTCCACCTGCGCAAGCCGGTACATGCCGCGCACGATGTCGCGCTCCACGCCCGCCGGCATCGACGGCTGGGCGTAGTTCTCGTTCATCACGGTCAGGTAATAGAACACGTCCTCCTGGCGCTCCATCATCGCGCGCATGCCCGCGTCGACGATCACCGCCAGTTCATAGGCATAGGCCGGGTCATAGGCGCGGCAGTTGGGGATGGTGGCGGCAATGATGTGGCTGGTGCCGTCCTGGTGCTGCAGCCCTTCGCCCGACAGCGTGGTGCGGCCGGCCGTCGCGCCCACCAGGAAGCCGCGCGCACGCTGGTCGCCGGCGGCCCAGATCAGGTCGCCGATGCGCTGGAAGCCGAACATCGAGTAGTAGATATAGAGCGGCAGCATGGCCGTGCCATGGTTGCTGTAGGCGGTGCCCGCGGCAATCCACGACGACATCGCACCGGCCTCGGTGATGCCCTCTTCCAGGATCTGGCCGCGGATGTCCTCGCGGTAATACAGCATCGAGCCGGCGTCCTCGGGCTCGTACAGCTGGCCCTGCGATGAATAGATCCCGACCTGGCGGAACAGGCTGGCCATGCCGAAGGTGCGCGCCTCGTCGGCGACGATGGGCACCACGCGCGGGCCGAGCGTCTTGTCCTTGAGCAGGCCGGTCAGCATGCGCACCATCGCCATGGTGGTCGACATTTCCTTCTGGCCGGCCGCCACCGCGAACTGGCCGTATTGCGCCAGCGGTGGCACCGCCACGGCGTCGGCCTGGCGCTGGCGCGCCGGCAGGTAGCCGCCCAGCGCCTGGCGGCGTTCGCGCAGGTAGCGCAGTTCAGCGCTGTCCTCGGCCGGGCGGTAGAAGCGCATCGATTCCAGGTCCTCGTCGGACAGCTCCAGGCCGAAGCGGCTGCGGAATGCCTTCAGCGCCTCGATGTCGAGCTTCTTCTGCTGGTGCGTGGTGTTCTGCGCCTGGCCGGCATTGCCCATGCCATAGCCCTTGATGGTCTTGGCCAGGATCACCGTGGGCTGGCCCTTGTGCGCGCGTGCCGCGGCAAAGGCCGCATGGAGCTTGCGCAGGTCGTGCCCGCCGCGGTTCAGCGCCGCCACCTCATCCGGCGTCATATGCGCGACCAGCGCCTTCAGCGCTTCGTTCTGGCCGAAGAAATGCTCGCGCCCGTAGTGGCCGTCCTTGGCCTTGTAGGTCTGGAACTGGCCGTCCATGGTCGAGGCGAAGGCGCGCAGCAACGCGCCGGAGTGATCGCGCGCGAAGATCGGGTCCCAGGCGCTGCCCCACAGCACCTTGATCACGTTCCAGCCCGCGCCGCGGAACAGCGCTTCCAGCTCCTGCACGATCTGGCCGTTGCCGCGCACCGGACCGTCCAGGCGCTGCAGGTTGCAGTTGATGACAAAGGTCAGGTTGTCGAGCTTCTCGCGCGCTGCCAGCGGCAGTGCGGCGATCGATTCGGGCTCGTCCATCTCGCCGTCGCCGAACACGCCCCACACGTGCCGGCCCGAAGTGGCCTGCAGCCCCCGGTGCTCCAGGTATCGCATGAAGCGCGCCTGGTAGACCGACTGGATCGGGCCCAGCCCCATCGAGCCGGTCGGGAATTGCCAGAAGTCCGGCATCAGCCAGGGGTGCGGGTACGAGCACAGGCCCTGCCCGCCCGCCTCGCGGCGGAAGTTGTCGAGCTGGGCTTCGGACAGGCGCCCTTCCAGGAAGGCGCGCGCGTACACGCCCGGGGCCGAGTGCGGCTGGAAGTAGACCAGATCGCCGCCGTTGCCGGCATCGGCGCCCTGGAAGAAGTGGTTGAAGCCGACCTCGAACAGGTCCGCCGCCGAGGCATAGCTGGAGATATGCCCGCCCAGCTCACCGTAGGCCTGGTTGGCGCGCACCACCATGGCAAGGGCATTCCAGCGCACGATGCCGGTGATGCGCTCTTCCATCGCCAGATCCCCCGGATAAGGCGGCTGGCGCTCGACCGGGATGGTGTTCAGGTAAGGCGTGTTGCTCTGCGCCGTGGTCGACACACCCAGCGCGGGGGCGGCATCGAGCAGCCGGCCGAGCAGGAAGCGCGCGCGCTCCTGCCCGCATTGCGCCACCACTGCCTCCAGCGCGTCCAGCCATTCGCGCGTCTCCTGCGGATCGTCGTCACCGCCGGGCGTGGCCTGGGCGAGCAGGCGGGCGTGTGGGGAGGCAAGGTCGGTCATGGGGAAGTCTCCAATGGGTTTTGTCCCATTCTATGGAGTGCCCTCCCGCATGAGGTGCTGAAGTTGACTGCCTATCCGGCAGGTGGCAGCACAATCCACTGCCGCTCACCATAAAAACCACTCGAAAATGCCGAGGCTGCGGCATATCCCACACCGAACGCCAGGCTAGCGAGGATTGCGCAGCGGCAAGGCTGTGTCGTACATCACTTGCTTGAGTGCGAAGCTGCTGCGGATGTTGGCGACGCCGGGGATGCGCGTGATCTCGTCGACGATCAGCCGCTCCACGGCCTGGACGTCGGCCACCACGGCGCGGATCAGGTAGTCGGCGTCGCCCGTCATCAAGTAGCACTCCATCACGTTGGGCAGCGCGCGCACGGCGCGTTCGAAGGCATCCAGCCCCTCGCGCGCCTGCCGCTCCAGCGACACGTGGATAAAGACGTTGACGTTGAGGCCAAGCTTCTGCGGATCGAGCAGCGTCACGCGCTGCCGGATGATCCCGCGCTGCTCCAGCGCGCGCACGCGCGCCAGGCAGGGCGACGGCGAGAGGTTGACGCGCGCGGCCAGCTCGACGTTGGTCAGGCTGGCGTCGCGCTGCAACGCCTCGAGGATCCGGATATTGATTTCATCCAGTTCGGGTTCCTGCATGGGGTTCCTGTATGGCCGGCTCGATGTGAAGTGCATGGCGCCCTGCCTCCTTGCGGAAACGGGGCGCCGGGCACAGCACTAGAATACAGGCCGCGCGGCGCGGGCGGCAATCCTCCAGGCTTGCAGGGCTGCCACATGGCGATCGTGGAATCCGGCCAGCAGCCGGCATCAGGTTCCCGCGCCCTCCCCGCGTGCCTGCGCCCATGCGTCCCAGTACGGCGGACTGCCGATGGCCGTGCGCACGCACTCCGCAAACGCGCGCAGCCGCGCCGACACCCGCCGGCCTTCCGGGTGGGCGATATAGATGGATTCCGGCTCGGCCCGCAGGCCGACCTCGATCACGGCCAGCGCCCCCTGCCGGATGGCATCGCCGGCAATAAAGGTCGGCAACAACGCGATACCGACCCCCGCGATGGCGGCATCGCGCATCATGTCGCCGTTGTTGACGCGCAGCGCAACGGCGGCACGGGCGATTTCGGTGCCGTCGGGGCCGTGCAGGCGCCAGTCAGCCGCGCCGCGGTTGGCGTAGAAGATGCCACGGTGCTGCTGCAGCTCCGCCAGCGTTGCCGGCGTGCCCATCTGCGCCAGGTAATCCGGGGATGCGACCAGGAGGCGGTGGCTGGGGGCAAGCTCCCATGCCACCAGGCGCGAGCTCTCCAGCGGGCCGTGCCGCACCACGGCGTCATAGCTGTCGGTGGCCGCGTCCACGCGGCGGTCGTCCAGGTCCAGGCTCAGCTCCAGTTCCGGATGCCGGGCCAGGAACGGATAGATGGCAGGCCCCAGGTGCATCCGGCCAAATGTGACCGGCGCGGAAATCCGCAACGACCCCGCCAGGGTGCCGCGCCGCTCGGCAACATCGGTTGCCGCCGCCTCCACTTCATGCAGGATGCGCGTGGCCCGCTCCAGAAAGGCGGCGCCGTCCTCGGTCAGCGACAGCCGCCGCGTGGTCCGGCGCAGCAGGTTGGCACCCATCGCCTTTTCAAGCTCGGCCAGGCGTTCGCTGACAACGGACTTGGACAAGTTGAGCCGCCTCGCGGCCTCGCTGATGGAGCCTGCCTCCACCACGGCGACAAAGCTGGCGACACCCTCTAGCTTGAACATTGTTCGGCATATCCGGAAAGTTGTTCCGCGGTCTTCAGTCTAGTGCGAACCGCGCGCGGTGCCGATACTGGTTTCACGAGGCAGCGGGACGGTTCCTGCTGCCCTACCCGCAAAACCGGCGCCGGGGACCAGCAAGTTGCCCCGCGCGCCAGACCGGAGATCGATCATGGGACGTTTGTCAGGAAAAGTTGCCATCATTACCGGCGCCAGTGCCGGCATTGGCCGCGCCACGGCCTTGCTGTTTGCCGCCGAGGGCGCCAGGGTGGTAGTCGGTGCGCGCCGCCAGTCCGAACTGGACAGCCTGGTGGCGCAGATCCGTGACGCCGGCGGCGACGCGGTGGCGCTCGCCGGCGATGTGCGGCGCGAGGACTACGCCAGCGCGCTGGTGGCGCTGGCGGTCGAGCGCTATGGCCGCCTGGATATCGCCTTCAACAACGCCGGCACGCTCGGCGAGGGCGGGCCCAGCACCGGGGTTTCGGCGGAGGGCTGGAACGACACCCTTGCCATCAATCTCACCGGCGCATTCCTCGGCGCCAAGCACCAGCTTGCACAGATGCTGAAGGACGGCGGCGGTTCGGTGATCTTCACATCGACCTTCGTTGGCTACACCGTCGCCTTTCCCGGCGTGGCCGCGTATGCGGCAAGCAAGTCCGGCCTGATCGGCCTGACGCAGGCGCTTGCGGCCGAGTATGGGCCGCAGGGCATCCGCGTCAATGCGATCCTGCCGGGCGCCGTGGACACGGACATGTATCGCACCATGAACGACACCGCGGAATCACAGGCGTTCATCACCAACCTGCATGCGCTCAAGCGCGTGGCCACGCCGGAAGAACTGGCGCGCTCGGTGCTGTACCTGGCTTCGGACGATTCGGCTTTCGTCACCGGCACGGCGTCGCTGGTGGATGGCGGCGTCTCGATCACGCGCACCTGACCCACCGGCGCCGGCGGCCAGCAT
>NZ_JBYSZI010000048.1:0-35342 GCF_058787075.1 Cupriavidus sp. FW305-46 | reverse complement strand
CGCGCCCCCCGGGCGCTGCCACCCGGTTTCAGCCACCTTCCGCTCAAGTCATCGTTCTGTCATCCGCCCCGGCCAGAATGCGCAGGTCATTCACGTCAGGGAGTCGACATGACGCACGCAATTGAAGTCCGCGGGCTTTCCAAATCGTTCCGCGCGGACCGCAAGGCGCTTGACGATGTCACGCTGCACATCGCGCCAGGCGAGATGGTCGCCCTGCTGGGTGCATCGGGATCGGGCAAGTCCACGCTGTTGCGCCACGTGGCCGGATTCATCACGGGCGATGCCGGCGCCGGCGAAATCCTCGTCAACGGCCGCCATGTGCAGCGCAACGGCCGCCTGGCCCGCAACGTGCGCAAGGTGCGTGGCGAGATCGGGTTTGTGTTCCAGCAGTTCAACCTGGTGGGCCGTCTTCCGGTCATCACCAACGTGCTGGTCGGCATGCTGGCCCGCGTGCCCAGGTGGCGCAGCCTGCTGCGCATCTTCAAGGCCGATGAAGTCCAGGGCGGGCTCGATGCGCTTGCGCAAGTTGGTATAGACGACTATGCGTTTCAACGGGCCTCGACGCTGTCGGGCGGCCAGCAGCAGCGCGCCGCCATCGCCCGCACGCTGGTGCAGAACGCCAGCGTGATCCTGGCCGACGAGCCGATCGCCTCGCTCGACCCGGAATCGTCGCGCCGGGTGATGTCGCTGCTCAGGCAGATCAACCGCACGCGCAAGGTCGCGGTGCTGGTGTCGCTGCACCAGGTGGACGTGGCGATGCGCTACTGCCCCCGCGTGGTGGCGCTGCGCCACGGCAAGGTGGTCTATGACGGCCCCTCAGCCGCGCTCACGCCCAGCATGCTGCGCGATCTCTACGGCACCGAAGCCGACGAGCTGCTGCTCGATTCCGTGCCCGACGAAGACGTATCCACTGCGGCCATGCCGGCACCGGCGATGGTCACGATGAACCTGGCGGCCGCCTGAACGGCCGCCTGTCCAGACCGCTTTATCCCAAAACCGCTTCCCACCGGAGTTGTCCATGCTTCGCAGAACCTTTCTCGCCGTCGTGGCTTCGGGCGTGGTCGCCCTGCCCGCCTTCGCGCAGGATGCCAAGAGCCTGAACATCGGCTTTATCTCGACCGAATCGTCGTCGAACCTGAAGTCCGCCTGGCAGCCGCTGATCGACGATCTCAGCAAGACGCTGGGGGTACCCGTCAAGCCCTTCTTTGCGTCCGACTACGCCGGCATCATCGAGGGCATGCGCTTCAACAAGGTGCAGATCGCCTGGTTCGGCAACAAGTCGGCCATGGAGGCCGTGGACCGTGCCAACGGCGAGGTCTTTGCCTCGGTGATCGACAAGGACGGCAACCCGGGCTACTGGTCGGTGCTGATCGTCAACAAGGACAGCGACCTGAAGAGCGTCGAAGACGTGATCAAGCGCGGCAAGGACCTCAGCTACGGCGCCGGCGACCCCAACTCCACCTCGGGCACGGCCGTGCCGGGCTTCTACCTGTGGACCGCCAACAAGGTCGAGCCCAAGACGCTGTTCAAGGCCGTGCGCATCGGCAACCACGAGACCAACCTGCTGTCGGTGCTGAACAAGCAGGTCGATGTGGCGGTGAACAACACCGAGAACATGGAGCGCTATCGCATCAACACCGGCAAGAACGCCTATGACCAGGTGCGGGTGCTGTGGAAGTCGCCGCTGATCCCGGCCGATCCGATGGTCTATCGCAAGGACCTGCCGCCGGAGGTGAAGAAGAAGATCCAGGCCTTCTTCGTCAACTACGGCAAGGGCGCAGACGCCGCGCGTGAAAAGCAGGTGCTGGCCACCCTGACCTACCAGGGCTTCCGCAGCGCCAGCGATGCGCAGCTGGTGCCGATCCGCCAGATCGAACTGGCCCGCGAGAAGGCGAAGATCGAATCGGACACCACCCTGGCCGCTGCCGACAAGGAAAAGCGGCTGGCCGAGGTGACCCGCCGCCTGGCCGAGCTGGACAAGGCCGCCGGCAACGCCACCAGCACGCAATAAGCCCACCCCGACGAGGCCGGCGGCCCCCCGCCGCCGGCCCCGCATCGCTTCCGTTCCCCCGCTTGATTCCGGATTGCCCCATGACTGTCACCGCCAGGCCCGGCCTGCCTCCCACGCCCCGAAGCAACGTGCGCCCGCCGCGCACTTCCCTTGCCGTGATGCTGACCTGGGCAGTCCTGCTGGCCATGCTCGCCCTGTCCTGGCAGGGGGCCGACATGCGCCCGCTGGACCTGTTGCGCGACTCGGACAATATGGCGAAATTTGCCGCCGATTTCTTCCCGCCCGACTTCCGCGACTGGCGGCACTACCTGGACGAGATGCTCGTCACCGTGCAGATCGCGCTGTGGGGCACCGCCCTGGCCGTGGTGATGGCGGTGCCGCTGGGCCTGCTGTGCTCGGCCAATATCGTCCCGGCGTGGGCCTACCAGCCCGCACGCCGCATCATGGACGCTTGCCGCGCCATCAATGAGATGGTGTTCGCCATGCTGTTCATCGTGGCGGTCGGCCTGGGCCCGTTTGCCGGCGTGCTGGCGATCTGGATCCACACCACCGGCGTGCTGGCCAAGCTGTTCGCCGAAGCCGTCGAGGCCATCGACCCGCGCCCGGTGGAAGGCGTGCGCGCCACCGGCGCCGGCCCGATCGAGGAGATCGTCTACGGCGTGATCCCGCAGGTGCTGCCGCTGTGGCTGTCGTTCGCGCTGTACCGCTTCGAGTCCAACGTGCGCTCGGCCTCGGTGGTGGGCATCGTCGGCGCCGGCGGCATCGGCACCGTGCTGTGGGAGATCATCCGCAGCTTCCAGTACGGGCAGACCTGTGCCGTGATGATCATCATCATCCTGTTCGTCTCGGCCATCGACATCATCTCCGCGCAAATCCGCAAGGTACTGGTCTGACATCATGCTGAACCTGTCCCGCATCGAAACGCTGTTTGCCGACCATGGCAACGCCTGGTACGGCGGCGAAGCCATCAGCCAGACCGCGCACGCGCTGCAATGCGCGCAACTGGCCGAGCAGGCCGGCGAGCCCGAGCCGCTGATCGTCGCGGCCCTGCTCCACGACGTTGGCCACCTGCTGCTGGCCGAAAGCACCACCACCGACATGCGCCACCAGGAGGCCGCAGCCGATGCGCTGGCAGAACTGTTCGGTGACGAAGTGACAGAACCCGTGCGGCTGCACGTAGCGGCCAAGCGCTATCTGTGCGCGGCCGATCCGGCGTACTTCGCCACCTTGTCACCGGCTTCAGCGCAAAGCCTGGCGCTGCAAGGCGGACCGTTCGGCGCCGCACAGGCCGAAGCGTTCACCGCCAGCCGCCACGCCGCTGCCGCGGTGCGGCTGCGCCGCTACGACGACCTGGCCAAGGTGGTCGGCCTGGCCACGCCGCGGCTGGCGCACTACCTGGACATGGCCGCGCGTTGCGCGCGGACTGGCGCATGAACACCATCGCTGAAGCCGTGCTTACCCTGCGTGAAGTGCGCGGTTCCGACGCGGAACTGAGGCACCTGTCCGCGCTGCTGGCCGCGATGGACGATGAAGCGCCGCTGCCGCTGGCCACCATGCGCGAGCGCTACGCGACCATGCGCCGCTATCCGGACTACCGCTGCTACATGATGGTGGACGAGGACGAGGTGCCGCTGGGCACCTTCAGCCTGCTGGTATTTCCCGTGATGGTTCACGACGGGCGTCCCGAGGCGATTGTCGAGGCCGTGGTGGTGACGCCGTCCGCGCGCGGCATGGGCGTCGGCAAGGCGATGATGCGCGAAGCGATGCGCCTGGCCCGCGAGGCCGGGGCGGCCAAGCTGGCGCTGTCGTCCAACGCGCGGCGCCTGCAGGCCCACCAGTTCTATCGCCGGCTCGGGTTCACCGAGCACGGCATCAGTTTCAGCATTGAACTCTGATGGCAAGGCCGTGCCGGAGGCCTCGCTTCGGCATGGGTTTATCAGCTCAACGTTGCGCTATCGGAGGTAGCCCCAACCAGCCGCGCGAACGCTTCCGCCGCGGTTTCCAGGGCGCCGCTATTGTCGAACTCGACCAGGCGGCACCCTGCCGGCACGGTGAAGGCCTGCGTCGCGCGCGCCAGGCGCCGGGCAATCGCTTCTTCCGACTCGCGGCCACGCTGGCGCAGCCGCGTGGCCAGCACCTCCGGCCGCACGCGCACATGCACGGCGCACAGCTTCGGGTAGCGCGCCACGGCTTGCGGCAGGTACTCGCGCGAGCCATTGACGATCACCGTCAGGCCCCTGGCCAGCCACTGCTCGATCTCGATGCCGATGCCGTAATGCAGCCCGTGGCTGTGCCAGTCCAGCGCCAGGCAGCCGAGCGCCTGGCGGCGCCGGAATTCATCCGTGGTCAGCGCAACGGAGGCCTCGTTGGCATCGGCCTCGCGGGTGATATAGCGATGCGCGATGACGATGCGGTGGTCCGGCCCGAGGCGCTCGCGCAGCGCGCGCAGCAGCGAGTCCTTGCCGCTGCCGGACGGCCCCATCAGGTAGAACAGGCCGTGTCCGTCGGCCGCGCCATGTGCGTTCATGCGTCCAGGTACGCCGCGCCGGCGCCGTCGGTGGTGCTGCCGTTGAAACCGTAGTGGCGGGCAACGATAAAGTCGTCGCCCGGCGCCGGCTGCACGAATACGCTGATCCCGTCCACATGAAGCGGCGCCTGCAGCAGCTTGCCGCTCGCGGCCCCCAGGCGCTCGAGGGCGGCGCGCTGGCTGGCAGCGTCAAGCATGCCGGTCAGCGTGATATGGAAGACGAAGGTGCCGAACACATACGGGTAGCCCCATTTGTCGAGCATGCGGCGCTCTTCATCGGTCAACTGGTCCGGTTTGCGCCGGCCGAGTTCTTCGGCCGTGGGCGGCGCGCGGAAGCGCTCGAATGCCAGTACGCACGCATCGGCCAGCGCCTGCATCGGTGGCGATCCGCCATCGGCCAGGCACCACGCCACAAAACCCCGCAGCGCACGCAGCGCCAGCGGTGCGTCGAATGCCTCGCGGCTACGCGCGAAGTCCCGTGCGGCGGCGTCGAGCATCGGCCCGTTGCTGCCCTGCACAAGCCGGAACGGCGGCTTCAGCGTGGCATGCAGGCCGTAGTGCGCCGGGGCCTGGACCCATTCGGCGGGCGGCGCCGTCATGCCCGC
The DNA here is from genome assembly GCF_058787075.1 of Cupriavidus sp. FW305-46. NCBI lineage: Bacteria > Pseudomonadati > Pseudomonadota > Betaproteobacteria > Burkholderiales > Burkholderiaceae > Cupriavidus > Cupriavidus sp. FW305-46. The sequence goes on along the minus strand of NZ_JBYSZI010000048.1, from coordinate 30,199 downwards.
CGGCGCGGACAGCGCGGCGCCGGTATCGGCGTCGCGGCCGAGCCACTGGCTGCCAAACGTGCGGAATGGATCTGAGGGCGCCAGGTAGATGGCGTAACGGTGCGCTGGCAAGGTCATGCGGCAAGGTTACCAGCGGCGCCTGACGCCCGGCGGCGGCGACTGTGCTGGTTTTGTGGTCTGGACCGCAGACACCTTAGCGCAGGCAGATGACAGCCGGATGTCTAGACCAATGCCGCGGCGCCCCGCCTCAGTCACCGTCGGAAACCGTCAGCTGCACCCAGTCCCCGGCAAACCGCACCACGCTGTACTGCACCGGCGCCCCGTCGATATCGACGTTCAGCGCCTCAACCTGCAGCACCGGGCGCGTCTTCGGCTGGTTCAGCAGGCGCGCCACCGGGGCGCTGGGCATGGCCGCCGTGATGCGCGACCACTTGCGCGTGTAGTCGGCAATGCCGAAATGCGCGAGCGCGCGCGACACCGATTGCCTGGCGCGCAGCACCTCGTCGATGCCCGGGAAGCGCTTGAGGTCGAAGTAGTGCTCGGCAACGTCGATGGTGCGCTCTTCGGCCTTGCCGATCATCTGCACGTGCAGGATCTCGGCCGTGCGCGCAAGGCCCAGTTGCTTTGCCACTTCCGGCGCGCGCACCACCTGGCTGTCGATGATCTCGGTATGCCCGCGCATGCCCTGCGCGGCCAGGTTTTGCGAGAAGCGCGTGCGGCGCCCGATCGCGTAGTCGATCGCATGCTCCTGCACGAAAGTGCCGCGGCCCTGCTCGATCCGCACCAGGCCGCTCAGCTCCAGCTCGCCCATGGCGCGGCGGATGGTGTGGCGGTTGACCGCGAAGCGCGTGGCCAGTTCAGGCTCAGGGGGCAGCTGCTCGCCGGGCAGGTACAGCTTCTTGCGGATGTCGTCCGCCAGCGCCTCGCCAATCTGGCGCCATACCGCCACGCCGGAACCCCGTTCCACTTCTCGATCAGACATCTCGCGCTGCCCTCTTGTCATCAAGCGTTCACCATTGCCATGCGATTGTGCCTCAACCGCGCCGCCATGGCGGGGTGCCCGAGCAATGCCCCGCCCCCGTCATGAAACGTTCATCTGCCTGTGGTCTAGTAGCTGCGTGTTCAAGCAGTGACATCTAAACGTATAGACGTATAGGGGTGATGATGCAAAGCGAAACCGCGCAGGCCCATGCCGCCCGCGCCGCCTGGCTCCGGATCCTGGCGACGGCGCCCACCGACGCGCTCGACGGCGCTTACCAGCGGCTTGGCCAGGCGCAAGCGCTGCCGGCCTACCGGCTGCTGCGCAAGCCGGAGTCCGGCATGGCCATGGTCCGGGCCCGCGCAGGCGGTACCGGTGCCCAGTTCAACCTGGGGGAAATCACGGTCACGCGCTGCGCGGTCGTGCTCGAAGACGGCGCTGCCGGGGCCGCTGCAGGCGTGGCCTATATCCAGGGCCGCAGCGCCCGCCACGCCGAACAGGCCGCGGTGCTGGACGCGCTGCTGCAGCGCCCGGCCTGGCACCAGCGCGTGCAGGAGCTCGTGCTGGCGCCGCTGGCAAGCACGCAGGCGCAGCGCGCCGCACACGCAGCGGCCACCGCCGCCCAGACCCGCGTCGAATTCTTCACCATGGTCCGGGGAGAGGACTGAGATGACTGCCATGCAACCGATCCTGTCCACCCCGGCCGCCTCGCTGCTGCCGGGTTTCAACAACCCGGTCGACGACGCCCAGCTGGTCTTCCGCGCCGCGCTGCAGGCGTTTGCCCATCCGGGCCGGCTGCAGACGCTGCCCGTGGCCAGCGGCCTGCCCGACGGCCTGTCGCCCGCGCTGGCCGCGCTGCTGCTGACGCTGGCCGATCCCGATACCCCGGTCTGGCTGCCTGCCGGCGTGCCGGCCGCGGCGCGCGCGTTCCTGCGCTTCCATTGCGGCTGCCCGCTGACCGACGATCTCCGCGCCGCCGCCTTTGTCTGCGTGCCCGCCGGCTATGCCGTGCCGGCACTGGCGGATTGCGCGCAAGGCGACCCGGCCTTCCCCGACCGCTCGGCCACGCTGCTGGTGGAGGTGGCCTCGCTTGCCGCTGGCGACACCCTCACGCTGCGCGGCCCCGGCATCGAAACCACGCAGGTGCTGCGCGTGGCCGGGCTGCCCGCGGACTTCCGCGCCGGCTGGCGCGCCAACAACGCCGGCTTCCCGCTCGGCGTGGACCTGCTGCTGGCCAGCGGCGACCGATTCTGCGCCCTGACGCGCACCACGCTGGTGGAGGACTGACATGTATGTAGCCGTCAAAGGTGGCGAGCGCGCCATCCTCAATTCCTACCGGATGCTCGATGCCTATCGCCGCGGCGATACCGCGGTGCCGGAACTCACGCTGGCGCAGATCCGCGAACAGATGCCGCTGGCGGTGTCGCGCGTGATGGCCGAGGGCTCGCTGTACGATCCGCACCTGGCCGCGCTGGCCCTGAAACAGGCCGCCGGCGACCAGATCGAGGCGATCTTCCTGCTGCGCGCCTATCGCACAACACTGGCGCGCTTTGGCTATACCCAGCCGGTGGATACGGGTTCGATGCGCCTGCAGCGCCGGATCTCGTCCACGTTCAAGGACGTGCCGGGCGGCCAGGTGCTGGGGCCGACCTACGACTACACCCAGCGCCTGCTGGATTTCACGCTCGAAGCCGGCCGCGACCCCGAGCCGCTGCCGCCCTCGCCCGAACCGCTCGCCGCGAGCATGCCGCGCGTGACCGGCCTGCTGGAAGCGGATGAACTGGTCGAAGCCGACCAGATCCCCGCGGGCGACCCCGCGCCGCCCGACCTGACGCGCGAGCCGCTGACCTTCCCCGCCAGCCGCGCCGCGCGCCTGCAGAACCTGGCGCGCGCCGATGAAGGCTTCCTGCTGTCGATGGGCTATTCCACCCAGCGCGGCTACGGCAACTCGCACCCGTTCGCGGCCGAAATCCGCTATGGCGCGGCCGAGGTCGAACTGTTCGTGGAAGAGCTTGGCTTCGCCGTCACCATCGGCGAGATCGAGCTGACCGAATGCCAGATGGTGAGCCAGTTCGCCGGCAATGCCGACGAAGCCCCGCGTTTCACGCGCGGCTACGGGCTGGTGTTCGGCTACAACGAGCGCAAGGCCATGTCGATGGCGCTGGCCGACCGCGCCATGCGCGCCGAAGAACTGGGCGAGGCCGCCGACGCCCCGGCCAACGATATCGAATTCATGCTGTATCACAGCGACAACGTCGAGGCCTCCGGCTTCGTGCAGCACCTGAAGCTGCCCCACTACGTGGACTTCCAGGCCAACCTGGAACTGCTGCGCCGGCTGCGCGCGGAACAGGATGGCGCCGTGACCGCTACCGTGCAGGCGCAACCGCAGCCGCAAGAGGAGACGCTGGCATGACCACCCCCGACACCACCATGGCCACGGGCATTGCCCGCGACGACCACTACAACTTCGGCTACCTGGACGAGTCGACCAAGCGCATGCTGCGCCGCGCGCTGCTCAAGGCCGTGGCGATTCCCGGCTACCAGGTGCCCTTCGGCAGCCGCGAAATGCCGCTGCCCTACGGCTGGGGCACGGGCGGCATCCAGGTGACGGCCGCCATCATCGGCAAGGATGACGTGCTCAAGGTGATCGACCAGGGCTCGGACGACACCACCAACGCCATCAATATCCGCCGCTTCTTCGGCCGCGTCACCGGCGTGCAGACCACCGAGCGCACCGCCGAGGCCAGCATCATCCAGACCCGTCACCGGATTCCGGAAACGCCGTTGCGCGCGGGCCAGACCCTGGTGTTCCAGGTGCCCATCCCCGAGCCGCTGCGCTGGCTGGAGCCGAGCGAGGGCGAGACCCGCACCATGCATGCACTGGCCGAGTACGGCGCAATGCACGTCAAGCTGTATGAGGACATCGCCCATCACGGCCATATCGCCACCACCTACGACTACCCCGTGATCGTCAACCAGCGCTACATGATGCGGCCGTCGCCGATCCCCAAGTTCGACAATCCCAAGCTCGACCGCAGCCCCGCGCTGATGCTGTTCGGCGCCGGGCGCGAGAAGCGCGTCTATGCCGTGCCGCCGTACACCGCGGTCAAGAGCCTGGACTTCGCCGACCATCCCTTCACGGTGGAAAAGTGGTCCAGCTGCTGCGCCCAGTGCGGCGCCACCGACAGCTACCTGGACGAGATCATCACCGACGACGCCGGCACGCGCCTGTTCGTGTGCTCCGACACCGAATACTGCGCCGACCGCCAGGCGGCCCAGGCCGTCAAGGCCGCTGCCGGAGGTGCCCGATGAGCGCCACCCCGCTGCTGTCGGTGCGCGGCCTGACGCGCACCTGGGACGGCCTGCACGGCTGCCATGACGTCAGCTTCGACCTGTACCCGGGCGAGGTGCTGTGCGTGGTGGGCGAATCGGGCTCCGGCAAGAGCACGCTGCTGCAGGCCTTGTCGATGCAGGCGCCGGCACAGCGCGGCAGCGTCAGCTACGACATGCGCGAGTCCGGCCTGACCGACCTGGCCACGCTGTCCAGCGCGCGCTTGCGGCTGCTGGCCCGCACCGACTGGGGCTTCGTACGCCAGCATGCGCGCGACGGCCTGCGCATGCAGGTCAGCGCCGGCGCCAATATCGCCGAGCGCCTGATGGCCGTGGGCGAGCGCCACTACGGCAACCTGCGCGAAGTCGCCGCCACCTGGCTCGAGAAGATGGAGATCGACCTGGCCCGGCTGGACGACGTGCCCGGCACCTTCTCCGGCGGCATGCAGCAGCGTTTGCAGATCGCGCGCAACCTGGTCACGCACCCGCGCCTGGTGTTCATGGACGAGCCCACCGCATCGCTTGACGTGTCGGTGCAGGCCCGCCTGCTAGACCTGCTGCGCCGCCTGGTGGCGGACCTTGGCCTCGCCGCCGTGCTGGTCACGCACGACCTGGCCGTGGCGCGCCTGCTGGCGCACCGCACACTGGTCATGCAAGGCGGCCGCGTGGTGGAGCAAGGCCTGACCGACCAGATCCTCGATGACCCGCAGCACCCGTATACGCAGTTGCTGGTCTCTTCCATCCTGCAGGGCTGACGACGATGCACGCAGAACACCACCCACAGAAACTGGTCGAGGTTCGCGGCCTCGGCAAGATGTTTACGCTGCACAACCAGGGCGGCATCCGCCTGCCGGTGCTGCGCGCGATGGATTTCGATGCCGCCCGCGGCGAATGCCTGGTGCTGTCCGGGCCCTCGGGCACCGGCAAGAGCACGCTGCTGCGCTGCCTGTACGGCAACTACCTGGCCACCGTAGGCAGCATCCGCCTGCGCGATACCAGCGCCGAAGACGAGCCGTGGGTCGAGCTGACCCACGCCCCCGAACAACGCGTGCTGAAGCTGCGCCGCGACGTGATCGGCTATGTCAGCCAGTTCCTGCGCGCGATTCCGCGCGTCGGCGCGCTCGACGTGGTGGCCGATCCGCTGCAGCAGCGCGGCGCCAGCCATGAGGAAGCCCGTGCCCGCGCGGCAGAACTGCTGGCACGGCTGAACCTGCCGCGCCGGCTGTGGGACCTGCCGCCGGCCACCTTCTCCGGCGGCGAGCAGCAGCGCGTGAACATCGCGCGCGGCCTGATCGGCGGCCATCCGATCCTGCTGCTGGACGAGCCCACCGCCTCGCTGGACGCCGACAACCGCGCCGTGGTGGTCGAGCTGATCCGCGAGGCCCTGGCCGAAGGCCGCGCGCTGATCGGCATCTTCCACGATGAAGCCGTGCGCGATGCCGTGGCCACGCGCCTGCTGCCGCTGCAACCCGCTAGCGCCCTCGCCTGATTTGATCCCAGAACGGAGCCGGACATGTCTGCTACCTACCTGACGCACGCCACCCTGGTGCTGCCGGACCGCGTGCTGCACGACAGCGCGCTGCTGATCGAGGATGGCCGCATCGCCGCCATCGAACCGGCACCCGCAGCGGTCCCCGCCCATGCCGCCGTGATCGACCTGCATGGCCACACGGTGATGCCGGGCCTGGTCGACGTGCATTGCGACGCCATCGAGAAGGAAGTCGAACCGCGCGCCAGCGTGCTGTTCCCGCTGGACTTTGCCGTGGCCCAGGTGGACCGCCGCAACGCCGCGGCCGGCATCACCACGCCGTACCACGCGCTGTCGTTCGCGGGCAACCAGTTCGGCGTGCGCAATGTCGACACCGCGGCCACGCTGGTGCGCACCCTGGCCGCGTATCGCCGCCACAGCCTGGTCGACAACCGCATCCATTGCCGCTACGAAGTCACCGATTCCAGCGCCGTGCCGGTGCTGGAAGCGCTGATGGCCGAGGGCGTGGTCGACCTGCTGTCCGTGATGGACCACTCGCCGGGCCAGGGCCAGTTCAAGACCATGGATGCCTACCTGGCCTACATGATGGGCAACCACGGCATGAGCCGCGAGCAAGCCGCCGATGCGGCCGACAAGAAGGCCGCCGCGCTGGAAGGCGCGCATGAGCGCGTCAACCGGCTGGTGGCCGGCGCGCATGCGCTGGGCATCCCCACCGCCAGCCATGACGACGATTCTCCGCAGCGCATCGCCGCCATGCGCGCGCTGGGCGTGCGCATGAGCGAGTTCCCGATCAACCTGGAAACCGCGCAAGCCGCGTGCGCCCAGGCGCTGCCGACCATCCTGGGCGCGCCCAACGTGCTGCGCGGCAAGAGCCAGAGCGGCTCGATGCGCGCCATCGACGCCATTCACGCCGGCGTGGGCACCATCCTGTGCTCGGACTACCAGCCGTCCACGCTGATCGCCGCCGCGTATGCCGCCGCGCGCCTGGCCGACCTGCCGCTGAACCAGGCGCTGGCGCTGGTCACCGCCAATCCGGCCGACGCCTGCCTGCTGGACGACCGCGGGCGCCTGGCGCCGGGGCTGCGCGCGGACGTGATCGCCGTGTCCGGCGTGGCAGGCCAGCCGATGGTCACGCATACCTGGTCTGGCGGGCGGCTGGTGTTTGCGGCGGGGTATCCGTCGGTGCGGCACGTTGGCGATGCCGCCTTGCTGCGCGAAACCGCGCTGCGCGAGGTGGCATAAGGAGGATTGGCCGGGATTCGTAAAATTCCGCTGCGCCTCCGCCAGACTGCTGATTTGAACAGGAAATCGAGCGCAATCTCGATCAGCGCTTGGACGAGCCAGCGCCGGTCAGTCCGGCAACACAGTAGCGCTGGCTACGGCCGTTCGCTGCTGGCCGATGGCGGCTTCACCGGCTGAGCGATCGGATCAGGCCCCGGGGTTGAACCCCAACGCCGTGCTGACCGCGCGCGCCTCGCGCCGCACGGCGCTGCCGATGGGCCCGTCGATGGCGGGATCAAAGCCGCCGGTGGCGCCCAGCGCCGTCAGCACCGCGCAGACGCGCCCGGTGTAGTCGCGCACCGGCGCCGCCACGGCGCTGATGCCGGTCAGGTTGGTGTCGCGCACCCAGGCGCAGTCGTCGGCCTGCACCGCGCGGCGCAGCGCGCCGATGGGGTCTTTGCCATCGAGCAGCGCCAGCCGCGCCGGACTTGCCGCGGCCAGTTCCTCCTCGGCCTGGGCATGCACGCGCTTTTCATCGAGCAGGCCCAGGAACACGCGCCCGGTGGCCGACCACAGCAATGGCATCACCGAGCCCGCGCGCACGTTCACCGTCACCGGCAAACCCGGTTCCTCAAAGCGCATGATGGTCGGCCCCTTGTTGCCCATCACCGCGACAAAGCAGGTCACCTCCAGCGCTTCACGCAGGCGTACCAACGAGGCTTCGGCCAGCCGGATCGGGTCGGCCTGGCGCATCGCCGCCATGCCGATCTGCAGCGCCTCGAAGCCCAGGTGGTATTGCTGCGTGCCCGTCTCCTGCGCCACCAGCCCCTCTTCCACCAGGCTGACCAGGTAGCGGTGCACCTTGGCCGGGCTTTCGTCGATATGCGCGGCCAGCGCGGTCAGGCTGGCGCGTCCGCCCAGCCGGGCCAGTCCCTTGAGCACGGCCATGCCGGTGACCGCCGATTGCACGCGCTGGCGGCGTTCGCGCGTGCGGGGCGCGTCGGCGGGTTCGATCGGAGGTTGGGCAGCTTTCGGTCGGGGCATGGCGGGAAGATCCGGCAAACGGTGAGCGGTCATCACATGGAAGGCGGATCAAGCCATGCGGCCGCCGCAGGACAGTTCAAGGTTAACCCGCATTCAATCATTACGCAATGCGTATATGATTTACGCAAAATAGAAACACCGGTGCCGTACACCGGGCTGACCAACAAGGAGACAAGCCCCCATGCCCCGCCTCAACTTCAAGCGCCTGGCCATTGGCGCGCTGGCCCTGCCGATGCTGGCCGCCGCCCCCGCGCACGCCGCCGACGCCTACCCTGCCAAGCCGATCCGCTGGATCGTCCCCTACGCCGCCGGCGGCGGCTCGGACTTCCTGGCGCGCACCATCGGCCAGGGGCTGTCGGCCAAGGTCGGCCAGCCGGTGGTGGTGGACAACAAGCCGGGCGGCAATACCGCCATCGGCGCGGCCGAGACGGCGCGCTCGGCCGCCGACGGCTATACCGTGCTGTCGGCTGACAACGGCACGCTGGTGTTCAACCCGGTGCTGTACAAATCGCTCTCCTACAACCCTGGCAAGGACCTGGCTCCGGTGACGCTGCTGGGCCGCTTCCCGATGATCCTGGTGGTGGGCGCGACCAGCCCGGTCAAGAGCGCCAAGGAATTCATCGCCCAGACCAAGGCCACCCAGGGCGGCATCAACTACGGCTCGGCCGGCGCGGGCAGCCCGCACCACCTGGCGATGGAGCTGCTGAAGGTGGAAGCCGGCCTGTCGATGACGCATGCCCCCTACCGCGGCGCCGCGCCGGCGCTGTCGGACGTGGCCGCCGGGCAGGTGGTGGCGATGATGGTGGACTACGCCGCCGGCGCCGGCTTTATCAAGGGCGGCAAGGTCCGGCCGCTGGCGGTGGCCAATGCCACCCGGCTGCCGCAGCTGCCCGACGTGCCGACCTTTGCCGAACTGGGCTACCCGCGCGTGGAAGCTGCCGCGCTGGTGGGCATGGTGGTGCCGGCCGGCACGCCGCCGGAGGTGGTCAACACGCTGAACAAGGATGTGGTCGCGGCAATCCGCGAGCCCGCTGTCAACAAGCGGCTGGTGGACTTCGGCGTGGAGCCGGTCGGCAACTCGCCGGCTCAGTTCAGCGAGCTGCTGCGCAGCGAGTCCACCCGCTGGACCAAGCTGATCCGCGACCTGAAGATCACGCTGGACAACTGAGCCCGGCCGCAACACCGAATGGCCGTCCGGCCCTGACCGGACGGCCCTGTTTTTCGCCAGGAGTACGCAGTATGGCCAACCCCTCCCCCAGCGCCGCGCGCAGCGGCTGCCCGATCGACCACAGCGCCTTGACCGCGCCCAACGGCTGCCCGGTCAGCCACAACGCGGCGCAATTCGATCCCTTCGGCGACGGCTACCAGCAGGACCCGCCCGAATACGTGCGCTGGTCGCGCGAGCAGGAGCCGGTGTTCTACAGCCCCAGGCTGGGCTACTGGGTGGTCACGCGCTATGAGGACATCAAGGCGATCTTCCGTGACAACCTGACCTTCAGCCCGTCGATCGCGCTGGAGAAGATCACGCCCACCGGCGACGAGGCCAATGCCGTGCTGGCCTCCTATGGCTATGCCATGAACCGCACGCTGGTCAACGAGGACGAGCCCGCCCACATGCCGCGCCGGCGCGCGCTGATGGCGCCCTTCACGCCCGCGGAACTGGCGCACCATGAGCCACTGGTGCGCCGCCTGGCACGCGAGTATGTCGACCGCTTTATCGACGATGGCCGCGCCGACCTGGTCGACCAGATGCTGTGGGAAGTGCCGCTGACCGTGGCCCTGCATTTCCTGGGCGTGCCCGAAGAGGACATGGACCTGCTGCGCCAGTACTCCATCGCCCATACCGTCAACACCTGGGGCCGGCCAAAGCCGGAGGAACAGGTGGCGGTGGCGCATGCCGTGGGCAACTTCTGGCAGCTGGCGGGCCGCATCCTGGACAAGATGCGCGAGGACCCGTCCGGCCCGGGCTGGATGCAGTACGGCCTGCGCAAGCAGAAAGAACTACCCGATGTCGTCACCGACTCCTACCTGCATTCGATGATGATGGCCGGCATCGTCGCCGCGCACGAGACCACCGCCAATGCCTCGGCCAATGCCATCAAGCTGCTGCTGCAGCATCCGGATGCATGGCGCGAGATCTGCGACGATCCATCGCTGATCCCCAACGCGGTGGAAGAATGCCTGCGCCACAACGGCTCCGTCGCCGCATGGCGGCGGCTGGTGACGCGCGACGCCGAGGTCGGCGGCATCCGCCTGCCGGCGGGCAGCAAGCTGCTGATCGTCACGTCCTCGGCCAACCATGACGAGCGCCATTTTGCCGATGCCGACCTGTTCGACATCCGCCGCGACAACGCCAGCGAGCAGCTGACCTTTGGCTACGGCTCGCACCAGTGCATGGGCAAGAACCTGGCGCGCATGGAGATGCAGGTCTTCCTGGAGGAACTGACACGCCGGCTGCCGCATATGCGCCTGGCCGGGCAGACCTTCACCTACGTGCCCAACACCTCGTTCCGCGGCCCCGAGCACCTGCTGGTGGAATGGAACCCCGCGCAGAACCCCGAGCGCCGCGACCCGGCCCTGCTCGAGGTGCACCAGCCGGTGCGCATCGGCGAGCCGTCCGCGCACACCATCGCCCGCACGGTGGTGGTCGAGCGCGTCACGCCCGCCGCCGACGGCGTGGTCCGGCTGCGGCTGGCGGCGCCTGACGGCAAGCCACTGCCGCGCTGGGCCCCGGGCTCGCATATCGACGTGGAATGCGGCGATACCGGGCTGTCGCGCCAATATTCGCTGTGCGGCGATCCGGACGACGCCGCGGCGCTTGAGATTGCCGTGCTGCGCGACCCCGACAGCCGCGGCGGCTCGGCCTGGGTGCATGGCAGCGTCCAGGCCGGCGACCGCCTGCGCATCCGCGGGCCGCGCAACCACTTCCGCTTCGATGAAAGCTGCGGGCGCGCCATCTTTATCGCCGGCGGCATCGGCATCACGCCGGTCAGCGCGATGGCGCGGCGCGCCCGTGCGCTTGGCATCGACTACGAATTCCACTACTGCGGCCGTTCGCGCCAGGCCATGGCGATGCTGGATGAACTGCAGGCCCTGCACGGTGCACGGCTGCACATCCATGCCAGCGATGAAGGCCAGCGCGCCGACTTCGGCAAGCTGCTGGCGCGGCCGGACCCGCGCACCCAGATCTACGCCTGCGGCCCGCAGCGCATGCTGGATGCGCTGGCCGGGTGCTGCGCGGCGTGGCCGGAAGATGCGCTGCGCGTGGAGCACTTCGTATCGAAGCTGGGCACGCTGGATGCGTCGAAGGAACTGCCGTTCACCGTCGAGCTGAAGGACTCCGGCCTGGTCATGGAAGTCCCGGCCGGCCAGACCCTGCTGAGCGCGCTGCGCGGCGCCAATATCGACGTGCAGAGCGATTGCGAGGAAGGCCTGTGCGGGTCCTGCGAGGTGCGCGTGCTGGCCGGCCAGGTCGACCATCGCGACGTGGTGCTCACGCGCAGCGAGCGCGAGGCCAACCAGCGCATGATGGCGTGCTGCTCGCGCGCCTGCGGCGGCGGCCGCCTGGTGCTGGAGCTCTGAGCGCCCGCCCGTCAGGCGGTGGCGTTGAAGGCGTCGTGGTATTGCACGCTGCCCGCCGGATAGCCGCCGTCGAACGCCAGTGCCTGGAAGTACTCGGGCGGCACGCCGTCCAGCACCAGCCCGGGCCGAACGGCAAAGCCGAAGCGGCCGTAGTAGCCGGGATCGCCCAGCACCACGCAGCCGGCGGCGCCAAGGCGGCGCAGCTGGTCCAGCGACGCGCGCATCAGTTGCGAGCCGATGCCCTGCCCCTGCAGGTCCGGCGCCACCGAGATCGGGCCCAGTCCGTACCAGCCGGTCGCGCCGGATGAGACCGTAACCGGCGAAATCGCCACGTGTCCCACCAGCTCATCGCCTGCCTGTGCCACCAGCGACACCGTCAGCTGGCCGGCGCGGCGCAGCGCATTGACCACGAACGCCTCGGTGTGGCTGGTATGCGGCGCCGTCAGGAAGGCGGCGGTGGTCAGCCGGGCGATGGCGTCGGCGTCGGACGGCGACTCTGGGCGGATCTGCACGGACATGGCGGGACTCGGACTTCGATCAGGTCTTGGGAACCCGAATTCTACGCTCCCCTTCACTGGCATGCCGCGGCCGCCAGGGCAAGCCACCGTTGCGCCGTAGGACAACGCCTGACAACGGCGGCAAGGCGCCAAGGCTAAAGTAGCAGCGCGAACCCCAAGCAATCCTGTTCCCGTTGCGTCATGCGCCCTGCCCCCGCTGCCCCCGCCGTCCCCGATCACCATCCTTTGCGCAATGCCGCTGTGTGCCTGGGCCTGTCCCTGCTGGCCGGGCCACTTGCCGTTTCCGCCACCGTGGCCGCCGCGCCTGCGCCGTCCCCGCAACTGTCCGGGCTGGCCACGCTGCTGCTGGGCACGGTGCGCGGCAAGCCTACGGGCATGAACGGCGTGACCCGCCTGACCGCGGGCGATGTCGACCGTGAGCTGCGCATGGCCTGCCAGGAGCTGATGCGCGCCGGTCCGGTCGACCTGGACGACACCACCCGCTTCGACGGCTGCATGACGCGTCCGGGCAAGATCGTCGAATTCCAGCTGAAGGTTTCGGGAGTGGATGCGGCGCGCGACGATACCCGCGAGTTCATGGCGACGGCCAAGCCTATCCTGGAGCGCGGCATCTGCCGCAACCCGGATGTGCCGGTGCTCGGCAAGCTGGGGGTCAGGCTGCGCTACCACTACGTAGCCGGGCAGAAATCGCTGGTCTTGCTCGATATCCCGCCGGACCAGTGCCTGAAGAAGTGAGGCCGCCGCAAGCGCGCCGGTTCAAGATCCCTTTCCGCCCCCCAGCACCTCTTCGCAAACCGCCAGCCATGCCCGCGCCGCATGCGACAGGTAGCGTCCCGGCGACCAGATATGCGCCATGGTCCAGTCCATTGCCGGCGCGGTCAGCCGCGCCATGGCCAGTGCGTCCTGGCCCTGCAGGCGCTCAGCCAGCGGCTGCGGCAGGAAGGTAGTGCCCAGCCCCGCCGCCGCCATCGATGCCAGGAAATCCCAGTGCCCGCTGTGCGCCACCACGCGCGGCTCGATGCGTGCCTCCAGAAATGCCTGCCGCAGCATGCGCGTCAGCGAGAAGTCATCGGTCAGCATCACCAGCGGCTCATCGCGCAGCGCCGCCAGCGTGACGGTGCGCCCGCGCGCCCAGGCGGCCTTGCGCGGCCCCACGGCCCAGATCGGGTAGCGGCCGAACTGGCGCGTTTCCAGCGCCAGGCCGCTGTCGCCCGGCAGCACCGTGGCGCCGACCTCCAGCTCGCCGCTTGCCACCAGCTGCTCCACCACCTGGCCGCCGTGCTCGTCCAGCGTCAGCGACAGGTTGGGATAGCGCTGCCGGAACGCGCTCACCGCCGGTGAAAAGAACAGGTTGACCATCGGCGGGATCCCCACGGTCAGCTTCCCCCGGCCCAGCGAGGACAGGTCGGACACCTCCAGCGTGAGCCGGTGCACCACGCCCAGCGCCTCCTGCCCGCGCTCGTAGACCACGCGGCCCACGTCGGTCAGCCGCACGCTCTTGCCTTCACGGATCAGCAGCGGCTGGCCGACCTCGTCCTCCAGCTGCTTGACCATCTTGCTGATGGTCGACTGGGTGACAAACAGCGAGGCCGCGGCCTGGGTAAAGCTGCGCAGCCGGGCAGTCTCGACGAAATAGCGCAGCGCGCGAATATCGATGGGCATGGTGCTGAGGGACGGCGGGCTGCCGGCAGGCCAGTTTCGCCACCCATGAACAAAGGGAATGGAAAGACCAATATTAAATCATGAATGGAATGCGAAAGATTTGGCTACACTTCGCTTTCACACATCGCCCCCGCCCAACCGCGCCGCCAAATGAAGCGTGGAGCGGCAGGCCGCGGCGTGCCCTCAACGCTTCCTGAAGACCCCGCTCCATGGCTAGCTGGCCGAATGCACGACAGTGGCTGTTCTCGCTGAAGGCATTCGCCGCCGCGATGCTGGCGCTCTATATCGCGCTGGCGCTAGGCCTGCCTCGGCCTTACTGGGCCATGGCGACGGTGTACTTCGTTTCCCATCCCCTGACCGGCGCCACCCGTTCCAAGGCGGCCTACCGCGTGGCCGGCACGATGCTGGGCGCCACCGCCGCGGTGGCCACGGTGCCGCAACTGGTCAACATGCCGATCGTGCTGATGGGTGCGATCGCGCTGTGGATCACCGTGCTGGTGTACCTGTCGCTGCTGCAGCGCACGCCGCGCAGCTATGTGTACCTGCTGGCGGCCTACACCCTGCCGATCGTCGCGCTGCCGGCCGTCAGCGCGCCGGCGCAGATCTTCGATATTGCCGTGGCCCGGATCGAGGAAATCGTGATCGGCATCGTCTGCGCCGGGCTGGTGGGCTCGGTCGTCTTCCCGGCCAAGGTGGCGCCCGCGCTGCGGTCCCGCGCAGCCACCTGGCTGGCCGACGCGGCGGCCTGGGCATCGGACATCCTCACCGGCAGCCCGCGCGCCGACGACAGCCGCCACCGGCTCGCCGCCGACATCCTGGCGCTGGACCAGCTGGTCAGCCAGCTGGCCTATGACACCGAGGGCAGCCACACGCTGCGCCATGCCCGCGCGCTGCGCCAGCGCATGACCATGCTGATGCCGCTGCTGTCGTCGCTGGAAAGCGTGCTGCACGCGCTGCGCGGCCATCCGGACGGCATCCCGTTGTCACTGCGCGAGGCCATGGCGGCGACGACCGCCTGGCTGGCGACCGATGCTGCCACGCCGCCTCCAGTCGCCACGCGCAGGTGGCCTGCCGATGGCCGCGCGGGCGAGGTCGACTGGCAAGCCGGCCTTGCCGCCACGGCGGCGGACCAGTTGCAGCGCCTGGGCACCTTGTACGCTGAATGCCACGCCCTGCAGCAAGGCATAGGCGACCGCAGCGCCGGCGCGCCGCCGCTGCGCGGCAACGCGGCCCCGGACGCTGCAGGCCATCACCACGACCACGGCATGCTGCTGTTCGGCGCCGTGTCGAGCGGCCTGGCCGTATTCTGCGCGGGGCTGCTGTGGATCTTCTCGGGCTGGGAGGACGGCGCCGGCGCGGTCGCGGTGGCATCGATCGCCTGCTGCTTCTTTGCGGCCATCGACGAGCCGCGCCGCATGGCCGGTGCCTTCCTGCGCTGGAGCACGATCTGCCTGCTGGTGTCGTGCGGCTACCTGTTCCTGGTGGTGCCGCACGCGCACACCTTTGAAGCGCTGGCCGCGATGCTGGCGCTGCCCTATCTCGGCATTGGCCTGTTGATTGCGCGGCCCGGCTTCCAGCTGATTGCGATGCTGCTGTCGGTCAACACGGCCTCGTTCGCCAACGTGCAGGCCGTGTTCGATGCGGATTTCCTCGGCACCTTCAATACCTGCATGGCCAGCGCCGCGGCAATGCTGTTCGCGCCGCTGTGGTCGATGGCGGTACGCCCGTTCGGCGCGCGCGCGGCGGCGCACCGGCTGGTGCGCGCCAGCTGGCGGGACCTGGCCCAGGCCGCCACGCTGCGCGCGGCCGATGGCGATGCGCGGCTGGGCGCGCGCATGCTGGACCGGCTCGGCCAGCTGGTGCCGCGGTTGGGGGCTGCCGGCGATCCCTTGTCTTCCGACGGCTTCCACGCGCTGCAAGTCGGCTACTGCGCGCTGGCGCTGCAGAAGGCGCTGCCGGCCTTGCCGCCCGCGGCACGCAAGCCGGTGCGCCGCGTGCTGGCCGCGGTGGCAAGGCATTTCCGCGCGCGGCTGCGCGCGGGCCATGCCGTGCCGGCTCCGGCGGGGCTGGCCGCCTGGGTGGCCGATGCCATCGCCAGCGTGGCCGCGTTGCCCGCAGGTGGCCGCCCTGACTACCGCGGCACGCTCGGCGCGCTGGTGGTGCTGCAGGTCACGCTGCTGCCTGGCCCGGCGGCTGCCCTGTCCCGCTGACCTCCCCAACTCTCCGCTGCCGCCGAATGCTCAGTGAAATCGACCTCTATGGCGTGTTCGTGCCAGGCGTGCTGGTGCTGATGGTGCTGGCCTTCGCCGTCACTACCGCGATCCGCATGGCGCTGGCCGCGCTGGGCTGCTACCGGCATATCTGGCACCGCTCGCTGTTCAACCTTTCCCTTTATGTGATCGTCCTTGGCGCCGTGGCCGCAGTATTTGTCGCGGTGCCGGGACTGCCGTCATGACCTTCCGACTCCGCCCCCTGCTTCCCTTGCTGCCAACGCTGCTGGCAGCCATTGCCGCCCTGCTGGTGCTGCGCCACCTGTGGGACTACTACACGGCCGCACCATGGACCCGCGACGGCCATGTGCGTGCCGACATCATCCAGGTGGCGCCCGATGTGTCCGGGCTGGTCACACGCGTGCTGGCGCGCGACAACCAGCATGTGCAGCAAGGCGAAGTCCTGTTCGAGATCGACCGCGACCGCTACGCGCTGGCCCTGCAGCAGGCGCTGGCCGCGGTAGCGACGCAGCGCGCCGCGCTGGCGCAGGCGCGGCGCGAAGCCGCGCGCAACCGCAATCTCGACGGCCTGGTTGCCGCCGAAGTCGCGGAACAGGGGCGTGCCCGCGTAGAGCAAGGCGAAGCCGCGCTGGCGCTGGCCGAAGCCGCGCTGCGGCTGGCCCGGCTGAACCTGGAGCGCACCAGCGTGCGCAGCCCGGTGGCGGGCTACCTCAACGATCGGCTGCCGCGCCTGGGCGACTATGTCTCGACCGGCCGCCCGGTGCTGTCGATCGTCGATGCCGGGTCCTTCCACGTGGAAGGCTATTTCGAGGAAACCAAGCTGCACCGGATCCGCATCGGCAGCCCGGTCGACGTGCATATCATGGGCGAGCCCCGGCGCCTGCGCGGGCACGTGCAGAGCATCGCCGCCGGCATCGAGGACCGCGACCGCAGCGCGGGCTCGAACCTGCTGCCCAACGTCAACCCGACCTTCAACTGGGTGCGGCTGGCACAGCGCGTGCCGGTGCGCATCGTGCTGGAGGACGTGCCCGCGGATGTGCGCCTGGTGTCCGGCCGCACCGCGACTGTGGCCGTTCGCGAAGCCCGGCGCGACGATGACGCCGGCCGCCGCACGGGGCCCCGGTCGTGAAGCGGCGCCATCCCTGGCTGGCGTGCGCCGCGGCCTGCCTGTGCGCCTGCACCACCGTGGGCCCGGACTATCGCGTGCCGGATCATGCGGCGGTGCGCGCGGCCGCCGCCAACGGCCCGCTTCAGGGCGCCGAAGCGCACGGCGTGGCCATCGCGCCCGTGCCCGACGACTGGTGGCGGCTGTATGACGACGCGCGGCTCAACCGGCTGGTCGAAGAGGCGCTGGCCGCCAACACCGACATCCGCGCCGCCAGCGCCAACCTGCGCCGCGCGGTGGCCCTCCTGCACGAGGTGGAGTCCGAGAACCTGCCGCAGGGCGGCGCCAGCGCCAGCGCTTCGCGCGCGCAGCTGTCGGGCGAGAGCTTCCTGCAGACCACCAGGCCACCGGTATTCAACCTGGGCGACTTCGGTTTCGGCGTGTCCTACCTGATCGATTTTTTCGGCAAGCTGGCCCGCGCCGACGAGGCCGCGCTGGCCGGCGCCGAAGCCAGCGAGGCCACGCTCGACATGGTGCGCGTCACCGTGGCGGCGCAGACGGTGCGCGCCTACGTGCAGGGCTGCGCCGCCACGCATGAACTGGCTGCCGCCACGCAGCAGCTCGCGGTACAGCAACGCACGCTGGACGCCACCAGCCGCCTGGTCGGCGCCGGCCGCGGCGAACCCGCCGACATAGCGCGCGAGCGTGCCCGCACCGAAGCGCTGCGCGCTGCGTTGCCAACGCTGGAAGCCGCGCGTAGCGACGCACGCCACCGGCTGGCGCTGCTGCTGGGCAAGCCGCCTGCGGCACTGCCAGAGGCCGAGGTGGACTGCCATGCCGAACCCACGCTGCGCGTGCCGCTGCCAGTGGGTGACGGCGCAGCGCTGCTCCGGCGCCGGCCCGATATCCGCCAGGCGGAACGCGAACTGGCCGCGGCCACCGCTCGCATCGGCGTGGCCACGGCGGACCTGTATCCATCGATCCGCATCGGCGCCAGCGCCGGGCTGACCGGCGTGCTGAGCCACCTTGGCAGCGGCCCGACGGCGCGCTGGAGCGTGGGGCCGCTGCTGAGCTGGTCGCTGCCGACCAACGGCGTGCGCCATCGCATCCACGGGCATGAAGCCGCGGCCGACGCCGCCCTGGCGCGCTTTGATGGCGCGGTGCTGCGCGCATTGCAGGAAACCGAAACGGCGTTGTCGGCCTACACGCGCGAACTGGAACGGCACGACGCCCTGCACGCGGCGCGCGAACAGGCCGCAGAAGCTGCGCGGCTGCAGCGCCGCCTGCAGCAGGCGGGGCGCATCCCGTACCTGACGCACCTGGACGCCGAGCGCACGCTGGCCGATGCAGAGGCCGCACTGGCTGCGTCCGAAGGCCATGTCGCCGCGCGCCAGGTCGACCTGTTCCTCGCGCTCGGCGGGGGGTGGCAGTCCGGCCGCAAGGTGGTTGCCGCCCATTCGATTATCGATGAAAAAAACGACTGATCTTTCGACATTTAAATCATCACAGGAATGCATTGGCCTGGCTAAACTTCGTCCCGTGCCGCGCGCTTCCCACGCGACCGCACCGCCCAAAAGGCGAACCCGGACGGCGCGGGAGGCAGATCCGCCATCCCCGCGCGGCCCTTCGC
Source organism: Cupriavidus sp. FW305-46 (assembly GCF_058787075.1). Taxonomy (NCBI): domain Bacteria; kingdom Pseudomonadati; phylum Pseudomonadota; class Betaproteobacteria; order Burkholderiales; family Burkholderiaceae; genus Cupriavidus; species Cupriavidus sp. FW305-46. The sequence goes on along the minus strand of NZ_JBYSZI010000048.1, from coordinate 11,408 downwards.
GGGCCATGCCGTCCACCCACCCCAAAAACAGCAGACATGCATAAAAACGCTCTCAAAGCCCTTCTTGCCACGACCCTCTCGATTTCAGCACTCGGTGCCGCCGCACTGGCCAGCCCTGCCATGGCGCAAGGCCTGAACGACCGCGGCGTCGCCGCCAACCGCTACGGCTACAACCTCCACAACGGCAAGCGCGACCCGTTTACCGAAGGTGCGCACGTCAATGGCAAGCGCGACCCCTTCACCGATGGCGCCCGCGTCAACGACCGGCGCGACCCGTTCACCGACGGCGCCAACCGCGCTGCCGCCGGCATGGAAGTGGCAGGCATGGACCGCAGCGGCGTGTCGGCACCGCCGGCCCATGGCGGCTCACGCGTATCGGCTGCCGCCTGACCGGCGCCTGCCCGCGCCACGGCAGCCGCCGTGGCGTGTCGACGGGGCGCAAGGCCCCGTCTCTTTTCCCGTACCTCCCTGAAGCCCCCCTCATGAAAACCATCCTGTTCTCGCTGCTCGGCCTTGGCGCCCTGGCCGCGTCTTTTCCCGCGGCCGCCGGTCCTGACTGGGCTGTGATCGAGCGCGGCCGCGCCGCTGCCAGGACTGCTGCCGACCGCACCGCACAAGCCCGCAATGCCACGCCTTGCGCACAAGCGGAAGTTGCCGCGTCGGCGACTTCGCCGGTTACATCACGCTGAGCGCTTCTGAGATGCGCGCTCGGGTGCTAGATTGAGAAGGCGTGCCGCCGCCAGGCGCCGGCCGTGCCTGACAAGCCACCCCACCAGAAGAGCGAGGAGCCGCGCATGTCCCTTCCCCATCTTGAATCCGGACAGATCGCCAGCGTGCTGCCACTGGGCACACGGCTGGACCAGACCGCCACCCAGGCCCTGTTCAAGGAAGGCCCGCTGGAAGTGATGCGGCTGGTGCTGAAGGCGGGCAAGCATGTGCCGCCCCATGCGGTGGATGGCCCGATGACCGTGCAATGCCTGGAGGGCGAGGTGCGCGTGCGGGTGGACGGCGCCGAGCGCCAGCTGCACCAGGGCGACCTGCTCTACCTGGGGCCGAGCGTGCGCTACGACGTGACCGCCATCTCCGATGCCTCGGTGCTGGTCACGTTGGTCCTGCCCGGCAGCCGCTGAGTATCGCGCCTTACACCACGGCAGGCTGCCAGCGTGCGCTGGCAGCAACAAAGGCATCGATCAGCGCCGCCACTGGCGCGCGGCGCAGTGCCGATTCGCGCACCAGCACGCCCACGTCGCGATAGAGCGGCCCGCCCGGCAATGGCGCCTGCACCACGCCCGCGGACTGCTGCAACGGCACCAGTTCGGACGGGATGATGGCGCAACCCAGGCCGGCTGCCACCATCTGCAGGATCACGGCCGGCTCATCCAGCTCCATCCCTTCCCTGACCCATAGCCGCTGCCGCTTCAGGTAGCCGTCCACCAGCTGCCCGCCGGTGCTGTGGCGGTTGTAGCGAATGAACGGAAGCGTCTCCAGCAACGCGCGCAGGTCTGCAGGCGCACCGGCGGGCCCGATGCCGACAAAGCCTTCGCGCACCAGCGGCACCCACTTGAGGTCCGGCGGAAAGCCCAGCCGCGGCCGGATCAGCACGGCGATGTCCAGCTCGCGCGCATCCACCTGCGTCAGCAGCTGGGTGGACATGCCCGGCACCACGTTGACGTGCGAGTCCGGAAACCGCCCCCGGAAATGCCGCATCGCATCGGCCAGCAAGGTGGCCTGGACCGTCGACACCGCGCCCAGCTCCACCGGCGCGGCGTCGGCATGCGGGCCGGCGCGGTCCTTCATCGCGGCATAGAGCTCGACAAAGCGCCGCGCTTCCGGCACCAGCCGGCGCCCGGCTTCGCTGAGCGCGACCGACTTGCCAGTGCGATCGAAGAGTACGCAGTCCAGGTCCTCTTCCAGCCGCCGGATCTGCGTGCTGACGGCCGACTGCGTCAGCGCCAGCCGCGCCGCGGCGGCGGAGAACGAGCCGGTTTCGGCGGCCACCAGGAAGGTCTGGAAGTAGCGGATCATCTATCGAAAAGTCTGATGCTCAGGGCAAAAATGATTCGCTTCATATTACGGGTTGTGCTGGCTACAATCAACGCGCAGGCCAACGCCTGCCCGCATAACGACCCCCGACAAAGGCCTCCCGCATGAGCGCGACTTCCTCTATTCCCCTGTTCCACCTGGCTTTCCCCGTGCGCGACCTGGCCGAGGCAAGGCGCTTCTATGGCGACTTGCTTGGTTGCCCCGAAGGGCGCAGTTCCGAGGCCTGGGTGGACTTCAATTTCTATGGCCACCAGGTGGTGGCGCACCTGTCGCCCGAGGAGTGCGGACACCGCGCCACCAGTGCCGTCGATGGCGACGACGTGCCGGTGCGGCACTTCGGCGCGATCCTGCCGATGGCCGAATGGGAGGCCCTGGCCGAGCGGCTGCGCGCGGCGGGCACGCAGTTCGTGATCGAGCCGCATGTGCGCTTCAAGGGCCAGGTGGGCGAACAGGCCACCATGTTCTTCCTGGACCCTTCGGGCAATGCGCTGGAGTTCAAGGCCTTTGGCGACCTGAGCCAGGTGTTCGCCAAGTAAGGCAGCGCGCGGCGCCCGGGCTAGGCAATGCGGCGCATGGCCTCGCGGATCGGCTCGGACTCGGTCGGGCGCACCAGCCGCGCCACTTCCTGGCCGTCGCGCAGGAACACCAGCGTCGGCCACAGCTTGATGTGAAACGACCGGCCAAGCCGGCGCCCGCTGCCGTCCTCGATCTTGAGATGGCGCAATGCCGGATGCACGGCAAAGGCCTCGGCCAGCGCCGGCTGGGCGCGCTGGCAGTAGCCGCACCACGGCGCGCCGAATTCCAGCACGGTGGCGCCCGGCAGCGCATCCACTTCCGTGCGGGTCGGCTCGGTGGCCGCGTATTGCTGGGTCATGGGCATGGATCTGATCCTTTCGCGATAGCTGGCTGATGGTATCCGCATGCCTGCCAGATTCGTTCCAGCGGCGACTCCGGGCAGGCTCCGCGCAAAGAGGATGCCCCAGACCGGCCCGGCTGTGTAATTTCTACGCCGCCGTGGCGATTTCCCACCATGCCGGCAGCAGTTCGCGCACCTCGGCCGCGGCAAAGCGGTCGTCGATCAGGTAGACCACGCCCTGGTCCTGCTGCGTGCGGATGACCCGGCCCGCCGCCTGCACCACCTTGCGCAGTCCGGGATACAGGTAGGCATAGGCATAGCCCCGCCCGAACGCCTGCTGCATGCGCGCGCGGAACTGCTCGTTGACCGCATTGAACTGGGGCAGCCCCAGGGTGGCAACGAAGGCGCCGATCAGGCGCTCGCCGGGCAGGTCCACGCCTTCGGCAAAGGCGCCGCCCAGCACCGCAAAGCCGATGCCCTCGCCGCCTTCCGCAAACGTACCCAGGAACGCCGCCTGCGCGGCTTCGTCCATGCCCCGCGACTGCACCCAATGCGGAATATCGGGGTGAGACTGGGCAAAGCGGGCCACGGCTTGCTGCAGGTACTCGTGGCTGCTGAAGAACGCCAGGTAGTTGCCGCGCCGCGCGCGGAACTGGCCGGCCATCAGCGCGACGATGGCCGGCAGCGATTGTTCGCGCCGCGCATAGCGGGTGGAGATGCGCGCTGCAATCCGCACCGACAGTTGCTCGGCGCGGAACGGCGATGGCACTTGCACCCGCGCGCAATCGGCCGGCAAACCCAGCGTATCGAGGTAGTAGGCGGCGGGGTCGAGGGTCGCTGAGAACAGCGTGACCGAATGCGCGGCTGCAAAGCGCGGGCGCAGGAACGGAGCCGGGATGACATTGCGCAGGCACAGCCGCGCATGGTGGCCGCGGCCGCTGCGCGGCACGCGCTGGATATCGAACAGCGAATGCGCGTCGAGCTGCTCGGCCAGGCGTCCAAAATGCAGCCCATCGAAATAGAATCGCTGCAGCGCCGGATCCTGCGCGCCTGGATGCTCCGTCATATGCGTCAGTGCCGCCGCGCAGCATTCGTCCAGTGCGCGGCGGAAGGCGGCGGGCACTTCGGGCAGGACTTCATAGGCGTCGTCGCCCTGGCGCGCCAGCGCGCTCCATTGCCGGGCCAGCCGCGCCAATGGCTTGCGCACGACGGCCGGCGCGCCGCGGCGCACCTCGCGCAGCGATTGGGGGTCGAGTTCGGCGGTGTACATGGCGCGGCCACGCTCGACCAGGTTGTGGGCCTCGTCCACCAGCACGCTGGCGCGCCAGCCATTGGCCGCGGTCAGCGCATACAGCAACGCGCTGCGGTCGAAGTAGTAGTTGTAGTCGGCCACCACCACGTCGCTCCAGCGCACCAGCTCCTGCGACAGGTAGTAAGGGCAGATCCCGTGTGCCAGTGCCAGCGTGCGCACCGCGGCGTGGTCGCGCACCGGCACGCCGCGCGCCGCTTCGCGTGCTGCCGGCAGGCGGTCATAGAAGCCGCGCGCCAGCGGGCAGGACTCGCCGTGGCAGGCCAGCTCCGGATGCTCGCAGGCCTTGTCGCGGGCCACCAGCTCCAGCACATGCAGCGGCTGCGCGCCGTGGCCGCGCAGCGCATTGGCCGCGTGCAGCGCCACCCCGCGCCCGGTGGAGCGGGCCGACAGGAAGTACACCTTGTCGATGCCCTGCCCCGGCATGGCCTTGAGCACCGGGAACAATGTGCCGACCGACTTGCCGATGCCGGTGGGCGCCTGCGCCAGCAGGTGGCGGCCCGCGCGGTTGGCGTTGTAGACCGCCTGCGCCAGTTCGCGCTGGCCCGGGCGAAAACCCTGGTGCGGAAAGGCCAGCTGCGCCAGCGCGCCATCGCGTGCCTGCCGGTGGGCCAGTTCCGCCTGCGCCCAGTGTAGGAACTGCTCGCAGGTCTGCACGAAGAAGGCTTCAAGCGCCTGCGCAGTGAAGTGCTCCGCAACCGGGTGCTCGCGCTGGCTGATGATGTCGAAATAGACCACCGCGATCTCCAGCCCGGGGAGCCCCAGCTTGCGGCATAGCAGGCAGCCATAGACCTTGGCCTGCGCCCAGTGCAGGTGGCGGTGGTTGTCCGGCACCGCGGCATCGCCGCGCACGGTCTTGATTTCTTCGAGCCGGTTGGCGACGGGATCGTAGCCGTCGGCACGGCCGCGCACACGCAAGGGCCCGAAATCGGCGGCAAGCGCCACTTCGGCCTGGTAGGCCTCCCCGCGCCGGCTGGTTACTACCGCATGCCCGGCCACGCCCTCCTGCGCCGATGGCGTCGGCACGAAGCGCAGGTCCAGGTCGCCCGCCTTGGCGGTGAATTCGCACAGCGCGCGCACGGCCACCACGTAGGCCGGTGCGGCTGGCATGGCAGGCGGGGCTGGAATGGGTGGCGGGACGGCGGACACAGGAAACGGGGCGCGGCGGTAACTGTATGAATATACAGTATCACGCAAGAGCCTTATCGCGTGACCGCCGCTCCGGCATAAGGAAAGAGCAAAACGTTATTTCCATGTGCCCCACCCGCCGCTCTATATTGTCCGGCTTACAAGACAACAACCGCCTGCCGGCAAGCCGGCGGCGGACCATGACCGGAGCACAACCTTGACCCGCGGCATCACCCTTGGCGACACCCTCTCCTGGCCCGCGCGCTACCTGCCCCGCAAGACCGCGCTGGTCAGCGGCATTGGCGCCGGGCGACGCGCGTGGACATACGCGGAGCTCGATGCCGAGGTCGACCGCCACGCGCACGCACTGCAGTCGCTGGGGATCGGCAAGGGCGACGTAGTCGCGGCCTTCCTCTATAACACTCCGGCCTTCGTCTTCACGCTGCTGGCCACGGCGCGCATCGGCGCGGTCTACAACCCGGTCAACTACCGCCTGGCTGCGCAGGAACTGGCATACATCCTGAACGATGGCGGTGCCAAGGCAGTGCTGTTCGAGCAGGAAGGCGCGGGCGTCGTCGAGAAGGCGGCCGAACTGGCCCCCGTCACCGCGCTGCGCATCTATGCCGACCCCGATGCCGCGCCCGCCTTTGCCACACATCGGCTCGACACGCTGGTTGTGGGCCAGCCGGCCACGCTGCCCGCGGTGACGGTCCACGAAGACGACCCCTGCATCCTGATGTACACGAGCGGCACCACCGGCCGCCCCAAGGGCGTGGTGCACACCCATCGCAGCAAGCTGCAGCACAACGCGATGATGCACCAGGCCATGACGCTGTCGCGCGAGGACGTAGGCCTGTCGGTGGCGCCGCTGAACCATACCGCCGAGCTGCACACCAGCTTCCTGCCGCGGCTGCAGCTTGGCGCCACGCAGGTGCTGCAGCGCCGCTTCGACGCGGGCGAGGCCTGGCGACTGGTGGAAAGCGAGCGCGTCACGCATTTCTTTGCCGCGCCGACCATGGTGGGCATGCTGCTGAACCATCCGGATGCCGAAAAACGCGACGTGTCTTCATTGCGGCTGGTGGAATACGGCGGCGCGTCGATGGCGCCGCACCTGATCCGCGAATGGGACCGCAAGGTCGGCGCCGGGCTGGTGCAGGTGTACGGCACCACGGAAATGGGCCCGTGCATGTCGGTGCTTTACCCGCATGAGCAGTTGAGCCACGCCGGCTCGGCAGGCCTGCCCGCGCTCGGCCATGACCTGGTGGTGGCCAGGCTGCGCGACGACGGCGAGCCGACCGACCCCATGCAGCCGTGCGCGCCCGGTGAAGTCGGCGAAGTGCTGGTGCGTGGCCCCTGCATGATGCAGGGCTACCTGAACCGCCCGGAAGCCAATGCGCGCGCGCTCGCGCACGGCTGGTACCACACCGGGGACCTCGGCAGCCTGGATGCGGACGGCTACCTGTGGATCCGCGACCGTATCGACTACATGATCAATTCCGGCGCGGAGAACGTCTATCCGCGCGAGGTGGAAGACGCGCTGATCGAGCACCCGGCCGTGCTGGAAGTAGCGGTGCTGGGCGAACCCGATCCGACCTGGGGCCAGGTCGTCGGCGCCTATGTGGTGACACACGGCGACGCACCGGTCAGCGCGGCGCAGCTCGACGCCTTCCTGCTGCAGGGCGACCGGCTGGCAGCGTACAAGCGCCCGCGCCGCTATCACTTCCTGGATGCATTGCCCAAGACCACCAGCGGCAAGATCCAGAAGCACATGCTGCGCGCCGGCGCCACCGCCTGAGCCTCAGACCAGGCGCGCGTCGTACTGCCAGCGGCGCAGCTTGACGTAGGCCAGCCGCGCGGCGTCGGGGTGTGCCGGGTTGACCAGCACGTTGTGCTCTTCGGGAATGACGATGGAAGGCACCAGCAACAAGGCGCTGGTGCCCGCGGCGGTCCAGGCTTCGCCGGTGTCGAGGCTGGTCTTGCCGGCGGGAATGGCATCCCAGCCAACGGGGGCGGTGTCCGCGCTCAGTTGCTGCGCGGCCGCCCATAGCTCGTCGGGGATGTCGATCCGGACCAGGTAGCGGTTCAGCGGCAGCCCGCCCGCGCCCAGGTGGACCAGCGTTTCCAGGCAAGCCAGCGCGATGCTGGACGCCGCATAGATCAAGGGCGTGCCCTGCCGGTTCCAGCGCCCGCCGGTAGCCTTGGCGCCGGCGCCGCTGGCATCGTCCGCGGTGTAGTCTGGGGTGTCGGTCGCGATCCGCCAGGCTGGCCTCACGCGTACGCCCCGCTCTGCATCCTGGCCACCAGGTCGGAAACGATGCGCTGGCCGGCGAGCGTATCCATCAGCTCAGCGGGGCGGCGCCCGCCCAGCGCCGGCGACGGCTGCTCCAGCCACTGCGCCACCCACTGTGCCGCGCTGAACCCGCGCGGATCGCCCGAGCTTTCCACCAGCGCCTGGACCTGCCCGACCAGCCGCGCCATGCCCAGCACACGCTCGCTCTGCTCGCTCGACAGGTTCTGGTGCGCCCGCGCCTTGCGGTCCACGGTGGCGCGCGGCAAGTCCAGTGTCTTGATCAGCTGCTCCTTGGTGGTGCCCATGGATTCGGCCAGGCGGGTCAGGTCTGAAGCCGGCACGCCTTCACGAATCGCGCGGATGACCGACATGGCGCCTTGCGTCGACAGGCTGGCCTCATAGACGGCGACGTAGTTGTTGACGCTCAGCTCGGGCGGAGCCGGGCGTTCATGAGCCAGCGGATAACGGCCGTCGGGAGTGAGTGTGAGCGGCATGGCAGACCCCATCAAATGAGCATTCAGTATAGCTCAATTGACAAAAGCCGCCTGCGCACCCGCCATGCATCCGTGGGTGGTTGCTCTGCCAGGCACATTATAAGCCTCGCGTGTATCGCCGGCTGCCCTTGCCGGCAGCCAGTGCAGCGCGGGCAGGCCGTGTGCGGCGGACGGCCGGACTGACGGGGCCGGCGGTGGCCGTGGTTGCGGCACCCGCCTGGTCGCGATACTCGGCCAGCAGGCTCTCCCGCTGCCGCACCCGTTCTTCCAGAACGGCGAGCGCCTGGCCAAGGCGGGTCATCTCGCTGCCCTGCCGCGACGCGGCCTCGGCGGCACGCGTCAGCCGCTCAACGGCCGCCTTGCGCTCGGCTTCCAGCAGCTTCTGGGTCTCCTTGGCCGCCACACGCGCCGCGTCCAGCTCCAGCGCCATACGACGCTCATTGGCGGCGGCGCGCTGGGTCACGGTTTCCCGCTCCTGGTCCCACGCCGCCCGCTGCGCGGCGAAATCCTGCTGCATCGCGTTGTGTGCCAACAGCGCCGCGGCCGACTCTGCGCGCATTGTCTCCCCCTGATGCTGCAGGGCGGTGGCTGCGGCTTCAGCGCGCGCGGCGCGCTCCGTGGCGACGTCGCGGGCACGTGTCAGTTCCGCCATTGCCGCCTCGGCCCCTTCCAGTCGGGCCTGCATGACCTGGCGCTCCTGCTCCAGGGCTTCGCGCTCCTGCTCCAGAGCCGCCCGGGCCTCGGCCAGCGCCGCCTCACGCTGCACCAGCGCGGCCTCGGCCGAAGCCTTGGCCACCTGCAGCGCCGCTTCCCACAGGTAGCGCGCTGCCTCCGTGACTGGCTCCGGGCATCCGGGTGCGGGCGCAAAGCCCTGTGGATCCTGGATACGTCCACCCAGCGCCCCAAACCAGGCATCCAGGTGCGGGCTGACCGTATTGGGCGAGCCCCGCCCCAGGTGCAGGCGGATGCGTTCGATGGTGGGCCGCTGGCCGGCCTTGAGCAGGCTGTCGGCGGCCTGCCAGACGTCGTCTCGGGTAATGCCACGGCTGCGGAGGGTTTCCATGATGGGATCCGGCAAAAGTCTTTGAGGAAGGCAAATAAGGTTCGATAATGGAGACTTATCGGCTGCTATTTGTCTATTTCGTATGATATATTACAGCATACATCATATTTAATACGATAAAAATCCGAGAAGCCCACGAAGCCTACTTTCCACCGATTGCATCCGATGTCGAACTACCGGCGCCGCTTCGCCCGTCCGAACTGGATCCCCTTGCCGAGCAAGCGGCCAATGCCTTGCGCCGCGAAGGCGAATCCCGAAACACGGTGGCAAGCTACCGGTCCGCACTGCGCTACTGGTCTGCCTGGTATGTCCTGCGCTACCGACAACCTGTGCAGCTCCCGCTCGCGCCTGCCGTCGTCATCCAGTTCATCGTCGACCACGCCACGCGACAGACGCCGCAAGGCCCTGTCTGCGAGATGCCCGCGGTCATCGACCAGGCGCTGGTCGATGACGGATACAAGGCACGACCCGGCCCGCCCGCGCTGTCCACGCTGACGCACCGGCTGGCGGTACTGGCCAAGGCCCACCGCCTGCAGGCCTTGCCCAACCCTTGCGCCGAAGCTGCGGTGCGCGAACTGATGGCTGGCATCCGGCGCGCCTATGCGCGCCGCGGACAGCGCCAGGCGCGCAAGGCGGCGCTGACCCGCGATCCGCTGCTGCGCCTGCTCGATACCTGCGATGACTCGCTGCGCGGCTTGCGCGACCGCGCGCTGCTGCTGTTTGCCTGGGCCAGTGGCGGGCGCCGCCGCTCTGAAGTCGCGCGCGCGACCCTCGGCCACCTCACCCGGCTCGGCCCCGGTGATTTCGTCTATGCACTGGGCTGGTCCAAGACCAACCAGTCAGGCAACGAGCGCGCCGATACCGCCAAGCCCGTCACCGGTGCCGCCGGCCAGGCGCTGGAGGCATGGCTTGCTGCCGCCGGCATCAACAGCGGGCCGCTGTTTCGCCGCATCCGCCGCGGCGGGCATGTGGGAGAAGGTTTGTCCGATGCGGCGGTCAGCCGCATCGTCAAGACGCGCTGCGCATTGGCGGGACTGGAGGGCGACTACTCAGCGCATTCACTGCGCTCGGGCTTTGTCACCGAGGCTGCTGCGCAACAGGTGCCACTGGCCGAGACCATGGCCATGACCGGCCATGCAAGCGTGTCGACGGTGGTGCGTTACTTCCGCGCCGCGGACGCACGGCGCTCGCGTGCTGCCGACCTGCTGGCGCAAGCGCCGCAATCCGCCGGAGGCGACTGAGGGCGGCTTGCAACTGGCGCCAATCATGCCGCGCAGCCGGCGCAAATACGGGTATTTCGCTAGCTGGCAGCGCTGGCTCGGGCTGCGGGGGGTGCCTATACTGGCAGCGCGCCGCACAGTGCCAGGCATGGCCGGCCGCGCCCGGAAAATCCGGCAGGCAATCGCCACTGGCACGATGCGGCGGCCCATGGGATGCAATTGCGCACCGCCTGCCTGGACCGGAACAAGTAGAAACGCGGAGATGGGGATGCCCAACGAACAATTCCTCGCCACCCAGGAAACCCGGCGCTCGGGGCTGAAAGCCCTGCGGGCTGCCTTGCTGCAGGTTCACAAGGAAGTCATCGGCTATGACAGGACCCAGTATGAGCGCCTGAACGGCCCGATTCCTGCAGGCCTGTTTGTGCAACTGGTGACTGAAGACAACTACTTCCGCTGGCTTGACCCGCTGTCGCGCCTGATCATCGAGATCGACGAAGAGCTGGAGGCCAAGGAACACCACGACGAAACCTGCCGTGCAGTCGGACGCGCAGCGGAAAGACTGTTCAGCGACGGTTCTGACCCGGCCTTTCGCAAGCGTTACCAGGAAGCCCTGCAGGACGAGTCCGGCGTCATCGTGGCGCACGGACGGCTGATGTCGGTGATCGGGCAGCTGCGCCAGTTGCCATAGCACGCCGGACCGCGCGGGCGCGTTGCGCGCGCCGCGGCATAGCCTGCCCGCCTACTTCGCCGGTTTCGGTTCCGGCCTGGGTTTGCGCGGCGCATGGGTATCGACTGCCACCGGGTCGCTCGCCGGGAATGTCTCTTTCAGCCCCTCGTCCAGTTCGCGCTCGATCAGTTCATCCTTGCGCTGTTGTTCACGGGAGGCTGGCGTCTGGTGCTTCTGCGTTGCGGGCTTGGTCATGGCGATGGGGCTCCGTTGGCATCCATGAGCCGATGGTAGTCCCGTGCAGGCCGCATTGCCATCACGGCGACGCAGGCTCATCG
>NZ_JBYSZI010000047.1:0-59504 GCF_058787075.1 Cupriavidus sp. FW305-46 | reverse complement strand
CAACGCCCCCATGACCCCGACCCTTCTGATCGCCGACGACGAAGCGCTGCTGGCGCGCGTGCTGGAATCCGAACTGATGTCGCTGTGGCCCGAGGCCCGTATCGTTTCCGTGGTCCACGACGGCGTGGCCGCGCTGGCGGCGGCACGCGAGCACCAGCCGCGGGTGGCCTTCCTGGATATCCGCATGCCGGGAATGAGCGGCATGGACGTGGCGCGCGAACTGATCGAATTCGACACCCCGCCGCTGGTGGTCTTCGTGACCGCATACGACCAGTTCGCGCTGGAGGCGTTCGAGCGCGCCGCGGTGGACTATGTGCTCAAGCCGGTCCAGCGCGAACGGCTTGAGGCCACGGTGCAGCGCCTGAAGGACCGCCTGGCCGGCCCCGCCGACGATGAAGACACCGAGGCCGAAGCCTCGATCGCGGAGACGGACCGGCTTGGCCAGCTGCTGGCGCGGCTGGAATCGCTGGAGCATGCCACGCCAGGCCCGGGCGGCGCGCCGCAGCGGCAGTACCTGCGCTTTATCAAGGCACTGGTGGGGCAGGAGGTGCGCATCATCCCCGTGGACGAAGTCATCTACCTGGAGGCCACCGACAAGTACGTCAACGTGGTCTCCGGCGCCGGCGAAGCGCTGATCCGCACCAGCCTGCGCGAGCTGACGCAGCAGCTGGACCCGGAGCGCTTCTGGCAGGTGCACCGCGGCACCGTGGTCAACATCACCTGCGTGGCCAGCGCGGTCAATCAGTCGCTGGGACGGCTGTCGCTGCGGCTGCGCGACCGTCCTGAACTGCTGCCGGTGGCGCGACAGTACGCGCACCTGTTCAAGCAGATGTGAGGCATGCCCGCGGGCGGCGTGGCCGCCACCTGGCTGCAGAGGGCAGGGCTTTTCCTCTATGATGCGGGCTTCGGCCCGTATTTTTTGGGCTGCCGCCTCCTGTCCTGCCGCATAGCCCCTGCCACCAGCGCCATGTCCACCGCCGCACTCGATCCCACGCGCAATCCCCTTCGTCATGACGCCCAGGTGATCGGGCTGGTTGGCCTGGCCCACGGGGTCTCCCACTTCTACCACCTGCTGCTGGCTCCGCTGTTCCCGTGGATCAAGGCGGAATTCGGCCTGAGCTATGCCGAGCTGGGCCTGCTGATGACGGTGTTCTTCGCGGTCTCGGCGGTGGTGCAGACCGCGTCCGGCTTTGTGGTCGACCGCTTCGGCGCGCGGCCGGTGCTGTTCGCCGGGCTGGCCTTCCTGGGCGCCGCGGCCTTGCTGCTGTCGACCAGTTCCGGCTACGCCGCGCTGTTGTTCGGCGCGGCCGTGGCGGGGTTGGGCAACGGTGTATTCCACCCGGCCGACTTCACGCTGCTGAACAAGCATGTGTCGCAGCCCCGGCTGGGCCATGCGTTCTCGGTGCACGGCATTTCCGGCAACCTGGGCTGGGCCGCGGCGCCGCTGTTCCTGGTGGCGGTCGCCAACCTGGCCAGCTGGCGCGTGGCGCTGGCGGCGGCCTCGGCGGTGGCCTTTATCGTGCTGGCCGTGCTGGTAGTGCTGCGCCATGTGCTGGACCCGCGCGAAGTGCAGGGCGCCGTGGGCCGGCCCGCGGCCAAGGCTGCGGCCGGGGTGGCCACAGCCGGCGGCAGCGTGCTGGGCTTCCTGCGGCTGCCGCAGGTATGGGTGTGCTGGGCTTTCTTCCTGCTGACCACGTTCTCCGCAGCCGGCATCCAGAGCTTTGCCCCGACCGCGCTGACCTACCTGTACGGCATGCCCTTCACGCTGGCGACCGCGTCCTACACCATCTACATGCTGTGCAGCGCCGGCGGCATGATCGTCGGCGGCTTTGCCGCCGGCCGCACCAGCAACCATGACCGGCTGATCGCGGTGAGCTTCACGGTGTCGGGGCTGATGGCGGTGCTGGTCGGGCTGAACCTGGTGCCGGCGCTGCTGGTGCCGGTGCTGATGGGCGTGATCGGCTTTGGCGCCGGTACCGCCGGGCCGTCGCGTGACCTGCTGGTGCGCGCCGCCGCCCCCGCCGGTGCCACCGGGCGCGTCTATGGCGTGGTCTACTCGGGCCTGGATATCGGCCTGGCGTGCGGCCCGCTGTTTTTCGGTGCGCTGATGGATGCAAAGCTGCCGGCCTGGGTGTTCTTCATGATCGGCGGTTTCCAGCTGCTGTCGATCTTCACCGCGGTGACAGTGGGCAACGGCAACCGCTCGCGCCGCGGCGCGGCGGCGGGCCAGGCGGAGGCCGCCTAGCCCGGGCCGGGCCACCCAAGCACCGCCTTCCGAATTCGATCGCCTGAGGATGCTTTCATGTCAATGACGCCGGCCAATACCACCCAGCCTGACGATTCCGAACACGGCACGCCGCTGCCGGGCGGCCATATCCTGGTCGATGCGCTGCTGGCGCACGGCGCCGAGCTGGCCTTCGGCGTGCCGGGCGAAAGCTACCTGGCCGTGCTCGACGGCTTCCACCGCCGCCGCGACCAGTTGCGCTTCATCATCTGCCGCCAGGAGGGCGGGGCCGCGGTGATGGCCGAGGCCTACGGCAAGCTGACCGGCCGCCCCGGGCTGGCCTTCTGCACGCGCGGGCCGGGCGCCACCAATGCCAGTATCGGCGTGCACACCGCCTTCCAGGACTCGACGCCGATGATTCTGTTCATCGGCCAGGTCGGCACCGACTTCATGGACCGGGAGGCCTTCCAGGAAATCGACTACCGCCGCATGTTCGGCCAGATGGCCAAGTGGGTGGCGCAGATCGACCGGGTCGAACGCATCCCCGAATACATTGCGCGCGCCTACCAGACCGCCACCTCGGGCCGTCCGGGCCCGGTGGTGCTGGCGCTGCCCGAAGACATGCTGGCGCAGACTGCCGCCGTGCCGCAGTTGCAGGCCTACCAGCGCGTCATGAGCTGGCCCGGCGAGGCCGACCTGGCGCGGCTGGCCGAGATGCTCGACGCCGCCGAGCGTCCCTTCGTGCTGGCCGGCGGCAGCGGCTGGACGCCGCAGGCCTGCGCCGACCTGCAGGCCTTTGCCGAGCGCTTCGCGCTGCCGGTGGGCTGCGCCTTCCGCGGCCAGGACCTGTTCGACAACCGCCATCCCAACTACGCCGGCGATGTCGGCATCGGCATCAACCCGGCGCTGGCCGAGCGCGTCCGCAACGCCGACCTGGTGCTGGCCGTCGGCCCGCGCCTGGGTGAGATGACCACCGGCGGCTACGCGCTGATCGCCGCGCCGCGTCCCGCGCAAAAGCTGATCCACGTGCACGCCGGCGCCGAGGAACTGGGCAGCGTCTACCAGGCCGACCTGATGATCCAGGCCTCGATGCCGGCCATCGCCGCGCGCCTGGCCGGCCTGCAGCCTCCCGCCGAGCCGCGCTGGCAGGCGTGGACAGAAGCCACGCACGCCGACTACGAACGCTACCTGCAGCCGCCCCCATTTACTGGACAGGGCGTCGACATGGCCGAAGTCATCCGCACGCTGGACCAGCTGCTGCCGGCCGACGCGGTCGTGACCAATGGCGCCGGCAACTACGCCGGCTGGCTGCACCGGTATTTCCACTACCGCCCGTTCACCAGCGGCGGCCGCGGCCAGCTGGCCCCGACCAGCGGCGCGATGGGTTATGGCGTGCCGGCGGCGGTCGGCGCCAAGATCGCGTTCCCGCAACGCACCGTGGTGGCGCTGGCCGGCGATGGCTGCTTCCTGATGAATGGCCAGGAACTGGCTACGTCGATGCAGTACCAGGCGCCGGTGATCTTCATCGTCGTCAACAACGGCATGTACGGCACCATCCGGATGCATCAGGAGCGCGAATACCCGACCCATGTCTCGGGCACCGAGCTGCACAACCCCGACTTTGCCGCGCTGGCGCGCGCCTATGGCGCGCGCGGCGCCACCGTGACCACGACCGAAGCCTTTGCCCCGGCATTGCGCGAGGCATTGGCCGCGCCGGTCTCCACGCTGATCGAGATCCAGGTGGATCCGGACGTGATCACGCCGCGCACCACGCTGAGCGCCATCCGCGCGCAGGCGCTGGCCAGCCAGCAACAGTGAGAGGCCGAGCTGCCCGACCGGATACTTTCTTACCTATCAGGAGACCATCGATGAAGCCTGTCACCACCGACCTGTGCGACGCGCATGAAGACCGCCTTGCCGACGGCACCCTGCGCGTGATGGCGCCGGTGTTTCGCGCCTTCGGCAAGCAGGGCGCCTTTGCCGGCCCCGCGGCTACGCTCAAGGTGTTCGAAGACAACTCGCTGGTGCGCACCGCGCTGGAAGCGCCGGGGCAGGGCCGCGTGCTGGTGATCGACGGCGGCGGCTCGCTGCGCTGCGCGCTGGTGGGCGGCAACCTTGGCCTGCTGGCCGAGAAGAACGGCTGGGTCGGCATCGTCGTCAACGGCTGCATCCGCGATACCGCCGAGCTGGACGTGTGCGACATCGGCATCCGCGCGCTCGCCGTGCATCCGCAGAAAAGCCAGAAGCGCAACGTCGGCGAAAGCGACGTCGCGGTGCAGATGCCCGGCGCGGTGGTGCGCCCGGGCAACTGGATCTACGTCGATGCCGACGGCGTGCTGGTCTCGGACGAAAGGCTGGGGAACTGAGCATGCCGCGCGTCTTTGTCTACGGCACGCTGCGCGCCGGCGAGGTCAACGACCTGAACGCCGCCGCGCAGCGCCACGGCATTGCCGCGCCCACGCTGCTGGGCACGGGGACGATCGCGGGCAGGCTCTTTGACTTCGGCACCTATCCCGGCCTGGTGCTGGACGCCAGTGGCGGGCCGGTCGTGGGCGATCTCTATGAGATTGCCGAGGCGCTGTTGCCGGTGCTCGACGAGATTGAAGAGGTTTATCCCGGCCAGGCCACGCTGTTCGTGCGCGAGGAACGGCCCGTGTTGCACAACGGCCAGCCTGTCGCCTGCCTGCTGTACCCGGTGGCCGAGTCCGCGGTGGCCACGCTGCCGCGCATCGACAGCGGCGACTGGGTGGCCTATCGCCGCGCACGCGATACCGCCGCGGCCTGAGCCCCGGCTCGTTTCAAACAGACGGCGCCCATTCGCGGCGCCGTTTGCTTTTGCGTAGCATGGCCGGCGATGACATCGAACAATGGAATCGACGGCCATGAACGCTCCGCAATCCCTGCCGCCGCAGGTCTTCCCCCGGCAGTTCTTTATCCACGCCGGTGACGTGCGGCTGTGCGCCACCAGTTGGGGCGAGCCCGGGCCAGGGCGGCCCACCATCGTCCTGGTGCACGGCTATCCCGACAGCAGCGAGGTCTGGCACGGCGTGGCGGCGCAGTTGGCGGGGCGCTTCCATGTGGTGGCCTATGACGTGCGCGGGGCAGGGCGCTCAACCGCGCCGTGCGCGACTGACGCTTACCGGCTGCAGAAGCTTGCCGATGATTTCATCGCAGTCATCGGCGCGGTCTCGCCGCAGCGCCCGGTGCACCTTGTCGGCCACGACTGGGGTTCGATCCAGAGCTGGGAGTTCGTGACCGACGCTCGGCTGCAAGGTCGCATCGCCTCATTCACCTCATGCTCCGGTCCCTGCCTGGACCACGCGGCAATCGGCCTGCGCGAACTGCGCGGGCAGCGGTCGCTGGCTGCGTTGGGCAAGACATTGAGGCAGCTGGCGGCATCCTGGTATATCGGCGCCTTCCATCTGCCGTGGCTGCCTGAGCTGACCTGGCGGCTGTGGCTCGGCCGTGCGTGGCCGCGCTACCTGCGCCTGACCGAGGGCCTGCGCACGGGGCCCAGCCTCACACAAACCGCCGACGGTTGCCATGGTGTGCGCTTGTACCGTGCCAACTTCCTGCCCGTACTGCGTGCCCCGCGCCACTGTCATGCCCATGCGCCGGTGCAGGTGATCGTGCCGTTGCATGACCGGTATGTGAAGCCGGCGCTGACTGAAGACGTGCACCGCTGGACCACGCAACTCTGGCGCCGCACCGTGCCCGCGCACCATTGGCTGCCGCTGGCCGACGCCCAGGGGTTTGCCATCATGGTGCGGGAATTTGTCGAGCATATGGAAGGAGAGCTGGCCTCACCGGCGCTGCTCGCCGCGCGCCTGCGCTAGCGGAGGCGGCGCATCCTGCGCATTTTTCACGATGTGGAAAGATGTTTTGGACCGCAAAAATAGATGGTTTGCGTAGCACAACACCATTTCTCATGATGGAAGATTATGTCCCGCATCGTGAAATAAAATCGATAAGTCATTGAATTATTGAAAGAAAAAACTAAAGGGAAATTGCGGATCCAGGTTGTTGCAACGCGGGAGGGTTCTCTACACTCTTATATAAGACTCATGACCTGAGACGCGAGAAACGGCAGCGGACGCAGCAGCCCCACGACGCAGCCCAGCTCAGGTGATCAACAGATTCTCAGCCATCCCCGCATCATCAGGAGAGTGACCATGACCCGCCAAGAACAGATCCAGGCCCTGCAGAAAGACTGGGATACCAATCCCCGCTGGAAAGGGATCAAGCGCAATTTCACCGCCGAAGACGTGGTGCGCCTGCGTGGTTCGGTCCAGGTCGAGCACACCCTGGCCCGCCGCGGTTCCGAGAAGCTGTGGAACCTGCTGCACACGGAGCCGTTCGTCAACTCGCTCGGCGCGCTGACCGGCAACCAGGCCATGCAGCAAGTGAAGGCCGGCCTGAAGGCTATTTACCTGTCGGGGTGGCAAGTCGCAGGCGACGCCAACCTGGCCGGTGAAATGTACCCCGACCAGTCGCTGTACCCGGCCAACTCGGTGCCGCAAGTCGTCAAGCGCATCAACAACACCTTCCAGCGCGCCGACCAGATCCAGTGGAGCGAAGGCAAGGGCGACACCGACTTCTTCGCCCCGATCGTGGCGGATGCTGAAGCCGGTTTCGGCGGCGTGCTGAACGCGTTCGAACTGATGAAGTCGATGATCGAAGCGGGCGCCGCCGGCGTGCACTTCGAAGACCAGCTCGCTTCGGTGAAGAAGTGCGGCCACATGGGTGGCAAGGTGCTGGTGCCGACCCGCGAAGCCGTTGCCAAGCTGACCGCTGCCCGCCTGGCCGCCGACGTCTCGGGCGTGCCGACCCTGGTGATCGCCCGTACCGACGCCGAGGCCGCGGACCTGCTGACCTCGGACGTGGACGACAACGACAAGCCGTTCTGCACCGGCGAGCGCACCGTGGAAGGCTTCTACCGCGTGCGCAACGGCCTGGAGCAGTCGATCTCGCGCGCCCTGGCTTACGCTGAAGTGGCTGACCTGGTGTGGTGCGAAACCGGCAAGCCGGACCTCGAGTTCGCCAAGAAGTTTGCCGAAGCCGTGCACGCCAAGTTCCCGGGCAAGATGCTGGCCTACAACTGCTCGCCGTCGTTCAACTGGAAGAAGAACCTGGATGACGCGACCATCGCCAAGTTCCAGAGGGAACTGGGCGCGATGGGCTACAAGTTCCAGTTCATCACGCTGGCCGGCTTCCACTCGCTGAACTACTCGATGTTCAACCTGGCCTACGGCTACGCCCGCAACCAGATGAGCGCGTTCGTGGAACTGCAGGAAGCCGAATTCAAGGCCGCCGAGAAGGGTTTCACCGCGGTCAAGCACCAGCGCGAAGTCGGCACCGGCTACTTCGACGCCGTGACCCAGACCATCGAAGGCGGCCAGTCGTCGACGACCGCACTGAAGGGTTCGACCGAAGACGAGCAGTTCTTCGAAGACAAGAAAGTGGCCTGACTCTCCTGGTCACCCCTGCCGGAACGTGGGTCCGGCGGTTAAGGAAGGCGTGCGACCATCACGCCTTCTGATTTAGGCGCCGCGCCGTTCTCTCTCAGGGACGGCGCGTCTTTTTGTTTTCCAATGCTGGGGCGGGTTAGCGGGTAGCTGTTCAACGGGTGTTCAAAACTCAAACTCCATGCAGAGTTACCGCCCAAGCCTGGCCGGGCTCACGCCGGCTATTTAGAAGCCTGACGCGGGACAGGTCAATGCCCGCATCTTCCAGAGCGGCGCGCATTCTCAAGTTATGTGTGCCGCCTCTTTTGCTTCGTGCCTTACCGCCTTTTCAATTCTTCACAATTGGAAAGTTCTGAAGCGTCAGCGCAGTCCATGTGTCCGCACGTCTTTACGGAGTAGGGATCTTAGCGCGATTTCAATCTTGCTTAATTCTGTTTTCAGGCGTTTTGGGCTGCGTAATTAGGAATCGTCTGATTTATTCCCCACTTCGCTGCTCCTATTATCGAGGCCGCGTTGCTGCACTCTCATTGGCTGGTCGATGGACGACCGAGCCACTGGCTGCTGACGGCGGCGACAGTCCACTTTCCACGGAGCGTGATTGCATGGGTAGCCGATTGCGGTTTTCCTTTCGTACCGTCACCGTTTCCGGCGACGGTCTGCCGGAACTGTTGGGACAGCCACTGCTGCTGTTCTCCAAACTGTTTGGCACCGAGGGTATCAATTCCCTGTTCGAATACGAACTGGAACTGAAGACACCCGACGACCGCAACGTGCTATACGGGCCGGCGGGTGACTTCGATATGGAGGCCATGCAAGGCAAGGAGTTGACCGTCAGCATCGAGCTGGACGGCTCCGGCACCGGTCTGGATGGCGGCTTCGGCAGCGGCAAGAGAGAGATTACCGGCCTCGTCACGGAAGTGCGCGGCCCCTACTACGAACACGAACGCATCCTGTACCGCCTGACCCTGCGCCCGTGGCTGTGGCTGGCCACGCTCACCAGCACCATCCGGCCTTATCAGAACATGACTGTGCTGGAAATCGTAGAGGCGGTGCTCAGCAAATACACTTTCCCGGTCGAGCGCCGCCTGCTGGATAGCCAGTATCCCAAGCGCCGATTTCAGATGCAGGCCGGCGAAACGGACTACCAGTTCGTGCGCCGCCTGCTCGCGGAATGGGGCGTGAATTTCCACTGGGAGCATTCGGATGGCCACCACCGCATGGTGCTGACCGATGGCAATGGCGCTTTCCGGAATATCCCCAGCCCTGCCTACCATGCCATCAGCTGGTATCCGTCCTCGGACCGGGTGGATGAGGAACACTTTCATGAATTCGAGGTGCGCGACCGGCTCGTCTCAGGGGCTTGGGCGCAAGGCGATTACGACCACAACCAACCGCGCGCCAACCTCAATGTCTGCGCCACCGACCCGCGCGACACCAGCCACGCAACCTATGAGCTGTATCACTGGCCGGGCGATTACGCCGAACCCAAGAGCGGCAACGACGCCCGCAAGGAAGGCGACATGCTGGCGCGCATCAACATGGAACGCCTGCGGCAGCACGGCGTACGGGCGCGCGGCAAGGGCAATGTGCGCGCGATGGCGCCGGGACACACCTTCACCCTCAAGCGATTCCTGCGCACCAAGGCAAACTGCGAGTACCTGATTTTTGCCACGCACCTGCTGATCGAGGACGTGGGCGAGTTCGCTGGCAGCGGCCAGTCCTGGCGCTGCGAGGTCGAATTCGAGGCGCAGCCCACTAGCGAAATCTTCCGGCCTGAGCGGGTCGAAAAGCCTTACATCGGCGGTCATCACAAAGCCAGGGTCGTCGGTCCAGCCAATCAGGAAATCTGGTGTGATGACCTGGGAAGGGTGCGCTGTCAATTTGTCTGGGACCGCTATGGCACCTACGACGAGAATAGCTCCTGCTGGATTCGCGTCACCGGCTTTTCCTCCGGCGACCGCTTCGGCAACACGCACCTGCCTCGCATCGGCCAGGAAGTCATTGTCATCTACGAGGGTGGCGACCCGGACCGGCCCCTCATCTTGGGACCGGTCAACAACCGGCTGAACCTGCCGCCGTGGGATCTGCCGAGCCAGCATGCCTTGTCCGGCTACCAGAGCAAGGAACTGTTCGGCGAGGGGCGCAACCACACGCTTTACGACGATACCCAAGGCCAGCAGCAGGTGCAGGTCGCTTCGGACCACCAGAACAGCCTGCTGGCGCTGGGCCACAACGTCCGCGTCAACGACTGGGAGGGGCGCAAGGACAAGCGCGGCGAAGGCTTTGAGCTTCGAACCGATGCGCATGGAGCACTGCGCGCCGCACTCGGCATGCTTATCACCACCTTCTCGCGCCGGAACGCCGAAGGCAACATGATGAATGTCAGCGACGTCATTCAGCTGATGCAACAGGCCCTGGATATCGCCAGCACCATGGGCGACAAGGCGACCGAGGCGCAGGCGCAAGATGGCGAACAGCCCGACATCGCAAAATTGCTGGAGAAGCAGCTTGAACAAATCAAGGGCGGTGGCGAGCTGAAGGAGTTCACGGCGCCGCACCTGGTATCAGGCAGCCCCGCTGGCATTGTTTCCACCGCAGCGGGTTCCACGCACATTGCCAGTGGCACGCATACCGCGTTGACTACCGGGGAGCACCTGTCCGTGACCACGGGCGGGGGCTTTTTTGCCAGCATTCGCAAGGCACTGCGCCTGTTCGTATATGAAGCCGGCATGAAGCTGGTTGCCAACATGGGCGACATCGACCTGCAAGCCCTGAAGAACAATATCAATCTGCTGGCAAGACTCCAGATCAACGCAACCGCAGAGAAGATTACCTTCAAGGCAAAGGAAGTGCTGCTGGATGGCGGCGGCAGCTACATCAAGCTGACCGAAGGCGGCATTGAGAACGGCACCAATGGCGGGTGGATCGTGCACGCGGCCAGCAAGAACCTGACCGGCCCCAGCAGTCTTCCGGTGGAACCAAAGGCCAGACAAGTTTGCCTGGAATGCCTGCTCAAGGCGGCCGCACGCAATGCCGCCGTGGTTCCTCGATAAATAACCAGGAACAGCAGTTCGATGACAGAAGAAGAAAGCGCAGTTCATATCTACGTGCTGGCCGATGGCGCCGTGCACCCGACTCGCATTGGTGCATTGCTGCGCGAATCGGGCGCCGACTTTCGAAATGTGTATGCCGGCCTGCCCGAAGCCGATGCTGGCGACGCCTGCCTGTTCCTGGCGCGGGTGGACGATCCCAAAGCGCCCTGGCTAGCGCAATTCGACGCGATGGATTTGCGGGCGCCATGCATCACGCTCATCTGGAGCCGGGTGGACATTGACCGCCTCGCCCGTCATTTGCATCAGTTTCTCGTTGCGGACATTGGCGAAGGCATGACCGCCCTGATTCGCTACTACGACCCGCGCAACCTGCTGGTGACGATGGAAGTCTGGGGCGACGACATCGTGGAACGGATCATGCGACCCATTCAGCAATGGAAACACCGTGGCTACAGCGACGAATGGCAGTGCATTGATGGGCCGATGGAGGGTGAGAGCACGCAGGACACGCCGCCTTCCATCCAGCTCAGCCAGGAGCAACTGGACCGACTGACCGAACACTGCGAGCCGGATCAGTTGCTTGCGGCGCTTGTGGAGGGCGGCGTGGTTGATGGGGCAGGTCCTTATCTCACGCGCTTCATGGATTTTCTGCCCCGTTACCAGCGTGCCGCCGAGTGGGGGCTGACAGAGCCAGCGGATCGAATGTACTTCTGCGAACTTTCATACCGATACGGCCCTGACTTCGATGCCCACGATGACATACGACGTGCATTGGAAGAGCGTGGCAGTTCTGGGCAAACCATGATCGCCTGCGCGGATGGGGTGCATCCATCCGTCTGGGAGCAGTTGGCGAAAAATGCAAACAGGGAGGTCAACGCATGAAATCCTTGTTCGTATCGGCCTTGATGGCGGTGTGCCTTGCATGCGTGTCAGGATGCGAGCCTCGTGCGATTCAGACAGGCGATGATCCGGACGAAATGCTACCGGGTGGCGTCAGTGGATTGAACTACACGCCTTATTGCATAGCTACCTTTGACATAACCGGAGACAACGGTTTGGCAGGTGGTGGTCCAAATATCTCACCGGCCACTCCGGGCGACATGCCATCGGGTGGGGGCGCAACAATGTGCTGTATCTCGTTCCCGGCGAAATGGCGGCCGGGGCTGAATGCTAGCGTCCGTTGGATCGCCAACAAGAAGCTCGACGGCCACGCGTGGGGTTCTTGATACAAGGCAGATGCTGAGATTGCAGAGTATGGCCCAAGATCAGGTGACATGTTTGTCATTTTTCTACCCGGCGACCGGATCAAGGTAATGGTGCAAGACGGCAACGCGAATGGCCACAACAGCCTTGCAGTTCGTCCAGCTGATGATGATCCCTACGTTGCTGTTGGAAAGGTGGATGACGAAGCGAATCACGAGGAAGAGGAAGGACACCTCAGAAATTTCGGTAGCGTAATTAAAGCGGACCCATCAATTGGAGATTTAAAACAATGAGCATATTGCGATGGCCTGAAATCGCTAGCGAGTGCTCGTTTCGGGGAAAATATGATCGCCCTGCGCGGGATTGGTTGAATGCATCCGTCTGGGAGCAATTGGAAGAAGATGCGGAACGGGAGATCAGCACATGAAATCCCTGTTGGTGTGGGCCTTGATGGTATGCCTCGCGATTCTGCCAGGCTGCAATGAAAACTCTGTCGTTGGAACTCACCCAAACGACGATCTTGACGCCATGATGTCAGGCGATGTTGAGGGCCTGAACTACACCCCTTATTACGTTCACACCTTCAATATAGTGGGGCACGACAACGGCATCGGAGGCGGCGGGCCAAACATTGTTCCAGTAAGACCCGACTATATACCGACAGAGAGCGGTGGCGCCTGCTGTGGCACGTTTCCGGTCCACTGGCGCCCGGGGTTAAAGGTCACGGTGCGTTGGATCGCCAACAAGAAACTTGATGGGCACGCATGGGGTTCCTGGTACAAGGCTGAGGCGGAAATTCCAGAATATGGCACCACCACTTATGGCATGTGGGTTATTTTCCTGCCAGGAGATCGCGTCAAAGTCATGGTTATGGACGGGAATGCAAACGGCCACAACAGGGTAAAGGCTCGTCCTGCTGACGACGATCCTTACGTGGCAGTCGGGCAGGTGGACGACGAAGCGAATCGTAAGGAAGAGGCAGCACGCTTAGTGCGATTCGGTGAGGTAATTAAGGCGGACCCATCAATCGGAGAGTTGAAGTAATGAACGTATTGCGTTGGCCGGAGAAAGTGCCCGAGGGCGGCCTGCTTTCAAAAGGCAAGGAGGCTTACGATCTGGGCAAGGGGAAAGTCCGCGATTCCGGTGCGGGATGCGAACAGACGCTGCACATAAGCCTGTTCTTCGATGGTACCAACAACAACGACGACGAGGACAATCAAGCATTTCGGGATTCCAAGTGGGGCGCCCACACGAACGTAGCGCGCCTGTCCAGAGCGGCGCGCCATGAGCCGGAAAATGGTATCTATCGCTATTACATCACGGGTGTCGGAACCATCTTCACGAAGATCGGGGAAATGGAGTATTCCTCTTCCGGAAAGGGATTTGCCGTAGGCTACGGACGCCGTTGCGTATGGGGCTACACCCGCATCTTGAATGCCGTTTATAAGGCTATTGCGGGCGGCGAGGAAAATCGCTTGATTCCCGATGAGGAAGCAAAGGCCCTTTGCCTGGCTGCGGCTGACAGCTACCGCGCATTCTCTAGCGTCTTCGACGTGAAGCACAGGAAACTGGCCGGCATGCAACGGGATCGCAAGCGGGACAGCCAGCGCAACTGGGTGGTCAAGCAGGTATGGATTAACGTCTTCGGCTTTTCGCGCGGGGCTGCCGGTGCCCGCTCATTCATCGGCAAGCTGACCCGCGACTGGGCGCCGGGCGGCAAGATCGCGGGTGAGATTCCCTACAAGGTGAACTTCATGGGGCTGTTCGATACCGTGGCTTCGGTGGGGCTGCCCGATTCGGTGAAGGCCTCCCTCGATATCAGCGTGTTTGACGGCCATTTCGCCTGGTCGAATGACGGGTTGATGAACATCCCTGAGGACGTGCAGCGCTGCGCGCATTTCTTCTCCATCCATGAGCAGCGCATGAGTTTCCCACTGGACACCATCCGTGAGGGCAGTGTTTATCCGGGTGGTCCGGGCAAGCGCTTGGAGGTTGCCTTTCCTGGGGTTCACTCGGATGTCGGGGGCGGCTACCCGCCCAATGATCAGGGCAAGGCACGGGAAGGGGATGCGAGCAAGCTTAGCCAGATTCCGCTGCACCAGATGTATATCGAAGCGTTGCGGGCCGGGGTGCCCTTGCAACTAGAGGAGGAGATCGTTTACCTACAGGGTAAGCAGCATGACTTTGTGTTGGGAAAAACCTTGATCGATGCCTTCAACCGTTGGCTAGACAGGACCGTCGAAATTTCGCGCGTGGAAGATGCCTTGCGATTCGGCATGCGCCAGAGCCTTGCGTGGCGCACCCTGCGTGCCCGATGGAACAAGGGCGACTATGTGACCAACCAGCCGTTCTTCCTGGCAGCGCATGAGGACGGCATGACGCCGCATCAGTTGGAGCAGCAGGTTGACAAGGCCATGAAAACCGATACCGAGGCGATCAAGATTCGCAAGCGCATCGATGAGTTGGCCGCTGCCCGCACGACGCTTGGATTGGCCGGGATCGCGCAGGAAGGATACATCAGCGCAGACCAGATGAAGGAGGGCGAGAAGCTGGACAAGCAGGCAAGGCAGGCCTGGGATGCGCTCCAGCGGCGTCGAGAGCAGAAGTACCAGGAAGTTGCACGAGCGAAGGATAAGACCCGGCCCGGAGAGGGGGCCGCTGAGACGGTGACCAACGACCAGCACGATCTCCGCGAAGCTGCCGAGGAATTCCGGCTGCTGCTGGGCTATCTCCATCCCGAGCAGCGGGCAAGCCTCGGCGTGGAGCTATCGCCCATGACGCCGCGACCGCCAGCGGTGGGCGCTCACATGCTTTGCCCGTTGCGCGTTCCGCTGGCGGCATATACCAACCCTACCGGTCAATACCTCTGCGTGCCGCGCGAGAGCAACCCCGACAGCAAGCGCGTGCTATTGATCCCCAAGGACTTCTACGTCCAGACCGCGGTATTTTCAAAATTCGACGCGGAGAAATTCGATGTCCTGGTGCTGCCAGCCAGAGACATGCTCGATCAATTGCGCGCCTGGACGGCGCCAGCGGTGGTCGATCAATTCGCCCGCCAGG
The DNA here is from genome assembly GCF_058787075.1 of Cupriavidus sp. FW305-46. Lineage (NCBI taxonomy): Bacteria > Pseudomonadati > Pseudomonadota > Betaproteobacteria > Burkholderiales > Burkholderiaceae > Cupriavidus > Cupriavidus sp. FW305-46. Next base: position 44,499 of record NZ_JBYSZI010000047.1, on the reverse strand, counting down.
AGCGGGCAGCCATTGCCCTGTTCGACAACTATGTCCACGACAGCCGGGCCTGGTTCCGCGTGCCCGACTTCCATGAATATGCGCCCGGTGGTTATGGATGGGCGCGCGTGTTCTTCATCGGCCATGACAACTGCGTGCGGCATCTGGGATTTGGCACGGATGCGCTGGTCAAGAGTGTCAATACGGGTCCAAAGCCTACGCCTGCGGAAATGGCGATGCATGATTAACAATACAGCGATTGGCTAAGTTGATCATGACATCGGTAACGGCACATGTTGGAGACTGATCCCACCCCTCGCAAAGCCCCATCCTGGTTGCCGAAACAGGGCGGCCAAGCGGGCGGCAAGTCATCACCGAGCCCCAGGCCGAAGCCGAAGGCAAAGCGGAAATTCGCCCAGGACATCGATGCAGCTATCCAGGGCAAGGATGCGGAACCGGTCACGGTCGCCCCCTACGATGAAGCGGCGCTTGCGAAGCGACTTAAGGCCATTCAGGCCGCTCCCAATCCGCTCCATGAGGCAGCTCGACCACTACTGCGGGCGATGTGTGACCTGAAGCCGAAGATGAAGCTTCAGCGCAGGCAGGTGGAGCAGTTGCGCGCCTTGCTGGAGCGCGAAGTTCACGCATTCAAGACGCTTTGCCATCAGGCGAACATCGAGGCCGACCATATCACCATTGCAAGCTACACGCTTTGTTCGGCACTGGACGAGGCGGCACAGCATTCGAAATGGGGCGGCGGAAAAGACGGCACCGGCGTCTGGGCACAGATGGCGTTATCCAGCCAGTTCCACGGAGACCGCGAAGGCGGCATCAAGGTCTACCAACTGCTGGCCCGCGCCATTGAGGACCCGCACGGCAAATACGACCTGATCGAGTTGTTTTATCTCGTCATGAGCCTTGGGTTCATGGGCCGCTATCGGGTGGAAGCGGGAGGAGACCGGCAGCATGAGCATATCCGGCAGAAGCTCTACGAACTATTGAAGTCACAACGTCCGCCGGTGCGGGATGCACTATCCGGCGATCTGGAAATCTCCAAAGAACGGAACTTCCGGCCGCTGTGGGGAATTCCAGTATGGATGGCAGTCACCGCATACGCGCTTGCGGCGCTTGTCGCTTTTGGATATTTCAAATATCAACTATCGACCCGCGCGCACGAAGTCGCGCGGGAGATCGAGGCGATTGGGGACGCCGCGGCGTCAGCGCTGCCTCGGGCGCTACCCCCACCAGATGTCAAGGTTGGCGGCAATGAATCGGGAGATGGCAGTCGCAAACAGTGATTGCCCGCGAACACGTTGGGGAGGCGGCCCCGCTTGAGCCGACATCACTGGGCCCGCGGCGGGCGCGAATTTGCCGGAACTCAATAAATTGTCATTTTTGGCAACTTGCAGCATTTGGGTTATTCCCGCCGTAAGCAATATGGCTTAAAGTGCCGGGGCCTTTATCGGCACTTCCGAGCTACCCACCAAGAACAACATCATGAAAGCATCTCTCTCGCTCGCTTCCTGCGCCATCGCGGCGGCACTGCTGGCCGGCTGTTCCGGCGGCATGCCCACCAATCTCGATGGCGTGATGAGCGCCGGCACTTCCCTGGCCAAGGCTGCCACGCTGTCCGACGCCGACGTCAAGAGCCTGTCCGACCAGGCCTGCGCTGAATCGGACAAGACCAACAAGATCGCCGCTGCCAACACCACCTACAACAAGCGCCTGGTCAAGATCATGAGCGGGCTGAAGAACAGCGATGTGCCCAACGTCAACGCCAAGGTCTACATGACCAAGGACGTCAACGCCTGGGCCATGGCCAACGGCTGCGTGCGCGTCTACAGCGGCCTGATGGACATGATGACCGACGATGAAGTGCGCGGCGTGCTGGGCCATGAGCTGGGCCACGTGGCGCTGGGCCACACCAAGAAGGCCATGCAAGTCGCGTACACCGCAACGGCCGCACGCGGCGCGGCGGCAGCTGCCGGCAACGGCGCGGTGGCGGCGCTGTCGCAGTCGCAACTGGGCGAGCTGGGCGAGAAGCTGATCAACGCACAGTTCTCGCAGTCGCAGGAAAGCGCGGCGGATGACTACTCGTTCGACCTGCTGACCAAGAACAAGGCCAACACGCGTGGCCTGGTGACGGCGTTCCAGAAACTGGCCAAGCTGGACGGCGGCAAGTCCAGCATGTTCTCGTCGCACCCGGGCTCGGAAGACCGCGCCAAGCATATCGAGCAGCGCATCAGCAAGGCTTCGTAAGCGGCCTGCGCAAGCAAAAAACCGCCCGCACCGGTCATGCCGGTGCGGGCGGTTTTGCTTGGTTGGCGCTGCGCCGGGGGTCAGCGGTAGACGATCACCGGGATGTCGGTATGCGTCAGCACCTTCTGCGTCTCGCTGCCCAGCAGCAGGCCGGACAACCCGCGCCGGCCGTGCGACGCCATGAAGATCACGTCGCAGCCATGGCGCTCGGCCGCGTCGATGATGCCCAGGTAGGGCACCGCAAAGGTCGACATATCGGCGTCGAAGGTCACGCCCGCCGCCGTGGCCAGGTTCTCGACCTCTTTCAGATACAGTTTGGCCTGGTTCTCGATGCGGTCCTTGAAGGCCTGCGGGGCTTCGACCACGATTTCGCTGAACGGCGTGTAGGGGTACTCCTCCAGGCAGACATAGGCCGTGATGCGCGCGCCGATGGCCTTGGCGAGCTCCAGCCCGCCGTTGATGGCTTTCTTGGAGAGTTCCGAGCCGTCGGTGGGTAGCAGGATATGTTGGAACATGCGGGGCTCCTTTTCTGACTAGGGGATCGGGGCAGGGCAGCCAGCTGGCATCGGCGGATGCCGGGGCGCCGGGACGCGCCTGTCACGAATCCATTGTAGTCAGTGTGCCGAGAAGGGCATTGCGCGGAATCAATTGCAATGAAAGCGTCTCTGCATACCGGCAGGGGCCCCATGCTTCAGTCCGCCAGGACCTCGGCAACCGGCATGGCCGCGGCCCGTTCGGCCCGGCGCCAGTAGGACGGGTTGCCGTAGGTGTTCTTCAGGTGATCGATAAACAGCCGCACCCGCAGCGGCAGGTGCTTGCGCTGCGGAAACACCGCATGGATGCCGATCGGCGGCGCCTGGAACTCATCCAGCACCGTCACCAGCCGCCCGCTGGCGATCTCGCTGCCGACCTCCCACCAGGAGCGCCACGCCAGCCCGTTGCCTTGCAGGCACCACTCATGCAGCACCGCGCCGTCGCTGCATTCCATGGTGCCGCCGACCTTGACCGTGACCGCGCGGCCTTCCTCCTGGAACACCCAGCCACGCTGCACATTGGCGCTGGCGCCAAAGGCAAGGCAGTTGTGGCGTTGCAGGTCTTCCGGCGCCATGGGGCGCCCGGCGCGCGCCAGGTACTCGGGCGAGGCCACCACCACGCGGCGTGTTTCCGCCAGCCGGATCGATACCAGGCTGGAGTCGGGCAGGTCGCCCAGGCGGATGGCGCAGTCGAAGCCTTCATTGACCAGGTCGACCACGCGGTCAGACAGGTCCAGCGTGATCGAAACGTCCGGGTGCGACTCAATAAACAGCGGCACCAGCGGCGCCACGTGCTTGCGGCCATAGCCCGCCGGCGCGGTCACGCGCAGGTGCCCGCTGGCCTTGACCCCGCCGGCAGAGACACTGGCCTCGGCGTTGTGCAGGTCGTTCAGGATGCGCTGGCAGTCTTCCAGGAAGGCAGAGCCTTCAAAGGTCAGGCTGATCTTGCGCGTGGTCCGTACCAGCAGCTTGACGCCCAGGCGCTCCTCCAGCGCGTCGATGCGCCGCCCGATGATGGCCGGCGCCACGCCTTCAGCCGCCGCCGCTGCGGAAAGGCTGCCGCGCGACGCGACGGATACAAAGGTCTCCAGTTGTTTGAAATGGTCCACAAATGTTTGCCTGATGTGCCTGCGGTGTGCCGGCACGGTCACGCAATCGGTGGCGTTGCGTCCATATGGCCGGCAGTGAGGAGGATTTGGTGCGGAGTTTTGTTTTAGTCAGCCAAGATTAGTTGCCTAAAAGTAAAAGATCAAGTGACCCGCGACCACTTTGCCGCACTGCAGCGTCTCCCTACAATTCGATGCATTCAATGGTGTACAGAGCCACGCAGCTGTGGTCTGCTCGTCCATCCACCCAGTCGCCCGTACCGTTGCAGGTTGCCCAGGCCCTCATGAACAAGATCCGCGCAGTCGTCTTCGATGCCTATGGCACGCTGTTCGACGTGTATTCCGTCACCGCGCGCGCGGAACAACTGTTCCCGGGCCGCGGCGAGGCGCTGGCGCTGCTGTGGCGGGACCGGCAGATCGACTACACGCGCATCCGCACCATGGCCGCGCCCGATGGCTCGCGCTACAAGCCGTTCTGGGCGATCACCGTGGACGCGCTGCGCTACGCCGCCGAGCGCCTGAACCTGACACTGGACGAAGCCGCCGAAGCGCAGCTGCTCAAGGAATATGCGTGCCTGTCCGCGTTCCCGGAGAACCTGGGAGCGCTCAAGCGCATGCGCCGCGCCGGGCTGCCGCTGGGCATCCTGTCCAACGGCAATGCCGAGATGCTGGACATCTCGGTCAAGAGCTCCGGCATGCATGGCCTGTTCGACCACGTGCTGTCGGTGGACGCCGTGCGCCAGTACAAGACCGCGCCGGCCGCCTACGCGCTGGGGCCGCAAGCCTTCAGCCTGCCCGCGGAAGAGATGCTCTTTGTCTCGTCCAACGGCTGGGACGCCTGCGGCGCCACCTGGTTCGGCTACACCACATTCTGGATCAACCGTGCCGGCCATCCGGCGGAGCGGCTCGACGTAGCCCCCTCCGGCACCGGGCACGACATGAACGACCTGCTTGAATTCGTCCGCGCCCGTGGCGTGGCGGTGTAGCAGGGTCCCTTCAACCAAGCCTTACCGCTATCGATCACAGGAGAAGACTGATGGCTATCACGCTGCCCGCGGGCATGAAGATTACCGGCGAGATCCTGCCGGCCTACGAAGATATCCTCACGCCGGAAGCCCTGGCCCTGGTAGACAAGCTGCACCGCGCCTTTGAACCGCGCCGTCAGGAACTGCTGGCCGCGCGCGTGGAACGCGCCAAGCGCCTGGACGCCGGTGAGATCCCCGATTTCCTGCCGGAAACCAAGAGCATCCGCGAAGGCGACTGGAAAGTTGCCCCGATCCCCCAGGCCCTGGAATGCCGCCGCGTGGAAATCACCGGCCCGGTCGAGGCCAAGATGGTCATCAACGCCTTCAACTCGGGCGCTGACAGCTACATGACCGACTTCGAGGATTCCAACACCCCCAACTGGCACAACCAGCTGCAGGGCCAGGTCAACCTGAAGGCCGCCGTGCGCCGCACGCTGACCCTGGAATCCAAGGGCAAGCAATACAAGCTGAACGACAAGATCGCCACCCTGCAAGTGCGTCCGCGCGGCTGGCACCTGGATGAAAAGCACGTCACCATCGACGGCAAGCGCATCTCGGGCGGCATCTTCGACTTCGCGCTGTTCCTGTTCCACAACGCCCGCGAGCAGATCGCCCGCGGCGCCGGCCCGTTCTTCTACCTGCCCAAGATGGAAAGCCATCTGGAAGCGCGCCTGTGGAACGACATCTTTGTGATGGCGCAGAACGAAATCGGCCTGCCGCAAGGCACCATCAAGGCCACCGTGCTGATCGAAACGATCCTGGCGGCGTTCGAGATGGACGAAATCCTGTATGAACTGCGCGAGCACAGCGCTGGCCTGAACGCCGGCCGCTGGGACTACATCTTCTCGTGCATCAAGAAGTTCAAGAACGACAAGGACTTCTGCCTGGCCGACCGCGCCAAGGTCACGATGACCGCGCCGTTCATGCGCGCCTACGCGCTGCTGCTGCTCAAGACCTGCCACCACCGTGGCGCTCCCGCCATGGGCGGCATGAGCGCGCTGATCCCGATCAAGAACGATCCGGAGAAGAACGCCATCGCCATGGAAGGCATCATCAGCGACAAGCGCCGCGACGCCACCGACGGCTACGACGGCGGCTGGGTGGCCCACCCGGGCCTGGTCGAGCCGGCCATGAAGGAGTTCGTGGCAGTGCTGGGCGACAAGCCGAACCAGTTCGGCAAGCAACGCCCCGACGTGCAAGTGAAGGGCGCCGACCTGCTCGACTTCAAGCCGGAAACGCCGATCACCGAGCATGGCCTGCGCATGAACATCAACGTCGGCATTCACTACCTGGGCGCCTGGCTGGACGGTAACGGCTGCGTGCCGATCCACAACCTGATGGAAGATGCTGCTACCGCCGAGATCTCGCGCTCGCAGGTATGGCAGTGGATCCGCTCGCCGAAGGGCAAGCTGGAAGACGGCACCAAGGTGACGGCCGAGCTGGTGCGCAAGCTGATTCCGGAAGAGCTGGCCAAGGTGAAGGAACTGGTGGGTGGCGATACCAAGACGTATGACCGGGCTGCTGAGATTTTTGAGCAGATGGCTACGTCGGAGGATTTTGCTGAGTTCCTGACGCTGCCGCTGTATGAGGAAGTTTGAGCGGGTAGGGTGCTTGTAGGATGAAAAACCGCAGCTTTGGCTGCGGTTTTTTCTTTTGGGGGTCCGTCAGGACGGCGGTGTGGCTATGGGGTAGGGCGACGCCTTTGGATTCCACGGGGTCTTCCGTGTCTGAACTGAGTTGACGGGAGCGGTGGGGCAGGTCTGAACCGCCCCGGGTTTCGAGGAGGCTCCACTCTTTGAGAGAATGGAGTCCATGAGGAAGTCAGTCAAATTTTCCCCGGAAGTCCGGGCGCGCGCCGTGCGCATGGTGTTCGAGCATCGTGACGAGCACGAATCGCAGTGGGCGACCGTGGTGTCGATCTCAGCCAAGATTGGCTGTACCGCGCAGACCTTGTTGGCTTGGGTTCGCCAGCATGAGCGCGACACCGGTCAGCGCGCAGGCACAACCACGGCAGAGGCCCAGCGTATCAAGGATCTGGAGCGCGAGGTCCGCGAACTGCGCAAGGCCAACGAAATTCTCAAGCTGGCCAGCGCGTTTTTCCCCCAGGCGGAGCTCGACCGCCGATTCAAGTCTTGAGGGACTTCATCGACGAGTACCGAGGCCCCCTTGGGGTCGAGCCGATTTGCAGGGTGCTGCAGGTCGCCCCGTCGGGCTATCGCCGCTATCACCGTCTGATGGCGCCGCTGGGATATGTGCCGCCGGCCGAGTACGAGGCCAACTACTATCAGCAACTTGAGCAGCAGGCCACACGCATCGCTTGCGCACTACAATGCTCCTGTACAGGCGGCGTCCTGAGGGAGTCTCCAGATGACCGACAGCAGCGTGAAATCCAATCTTCGCAATACGTGGGAGTCGGCAGCACCCGGCTGGGCGAAGTGGGAGCATGTGTTTGCCACCAATCTTTCGGGCGCCACGGACACGCTCATCGATATGGCCGGTATCCGGCTGGGCATGCGCGTTCTCGATCTGGCCTGCGGTGCCGGCAGCCAGAGCGTCCAGGCAGCGATGCGAGTGGGTGCCGGCGGCGAAGTGGTCGCCAGTGATATATCTGGCTCCATGCTGGAGCATGTCCGCCGAAATGCCGCTCGTGCCGGTCTTCAGAATATCGAAACGCTGGAATGCGCAGTAGACGAATTGGACGAGACACTGGCGCCGTTCGACGCGGCGATGTGTCGATTGGGATTGATGCTTTTCCCGTCACCTGGAGATGCATTGGAATCTGTCCGACGCGTACTCAAGCCTGGCGCGCGTTTCGCGGCGCTAGTCTTCACGACGCCGGCCAACAATCCCTTTATGGCCCAGCCGATGGCGATCCTTCTACGCCACGCGGGCAAGTCTCCGCCCGCCCCCGGACAACCTGGAATCTTCGCACTGGGAGGCGATGGCGTGATGGAGCGCCTGATGAACGACAGCGGTCTTGGCGATGTGAAAACACAGCACGTTCGAGCGCAGCTCGTCTTGCCGAGTGCGTCTGATGCTCTGCAACTGATGCAGGAAGCCGCCGGGGCATACCGGGCTGTGGTAGCGGACCTCGACGTCGCGGCGAGATTGAGGGCCTGGAACGAGGTTTATGAATGCCTTAAGCAGTTCGAGGTCGGTGAAGGCTTCAAGACCGAGCTTGAACTCATCATCGGGTCAGGCACCAAGCCAGGATAGTTTTCGCCCGTTGGAGACTGAGGGTCGCCTACGGGCCTAATCGCGTCGCCTCATGCGCGACACGGTACGACCGGAACGGGACCGCACCGGCGCCGTCCCCGGTCCCGCCGGACGGAGCGTGGTTGCGGCGCAGGCTATGGCATTGCCTGGAAGAACGAGAGCGTCCGGGCATTGGCCCGTTCGGCGGCGTCGGCGACATAGTGGACGCCCTGGTTTCGCGCGAAGGCGTGCATGCATCCGGGATACGTGTGTATCTCGACATTGGGCTTGTCCGACAGCGCCGCGACGATCCGCGCCCGCGCTTCCGGCGGCACGAATTCATCTTCCTCGGCGATATGCATCAGCAGCGGCGTGGTGAACGTCGCGGCTTCGCCGAGATGCTTGTCGATGCCGACCCCGTAGTAGGAGACAGCCGCCTCGGCATTGGTGCGGACTGCGGTCAGGAATGCCAGCAGTCCGCCAAGGCAGTAGCCGACCGTGCCCACGCCGCCGGTAATGCCGTCCAACCGCCGCGTGAACCGGATGGTCGCATCCAGGTCGCCCACGCCCGCATCGACATCGAAGGCCTGGTAGAGCGCCAGGGCCTTCTGCCATTCCGCATCGCTCTTGTCGGTGAGTTCGACGTTCGGCTGCTGGCGCCAGTAGAGATCCGGGCAGATGGCGGTGAAACCGTGTTGCGCGAAATGATCGCAGGTGGCACGCATGTCGTCGTTGATGCCGAAGATCTCCTGGATCACCACAATGGCCTTGCCGCTTGCCGCTGATGTCGGCCTGGCAAGGTAGGCCCGGAAAGTGCCGTCCGCAACGTCGATCGATGTGTACTCGCCCATGATGCCTCCTGTTATGCGGGGGTTTTGCCCATGCGGGCAGCCGTCAATGTAGCGCAATTCCCCGTCAGCGCGCGCCCAGTGCGGCGAGCAATTGGGCGGTGGTCAGGATGGCATGCGCGAACGTGGGCCCGTTGATCTCATGCGCGGCGTGCAAGGCTTCCGGCGAGAATGCCGCGGTCGTGTCCCGCACCAGGGTCACGTGGTAGCCAAGTTCCGCCGCGCACGGTGGTCGACGGGCGCCGGTTCGACCGCCATGCAATCGGCTGGATGGCGCCGGACCGCATGTTCCATATCGACGCCAGCCGCCCGGCAAGCTGGATGACAATCTCCATGCCATGCGAGCTCGTCTGCCGGTGGATGGCGACAAACGCGGACAATGCCGACTTGTCATTGCTCGCCCGTTGCTCGAGCCATCCGTGCTCGCCCCTGCCTCCGACCACTGAAAGCGCTTTTCACATTGTGGAATTTGCTGCGTGTTTCCCCGGGCGCTAGCTTTCGTTCTCTGAAAAAGCTTTCCACATTACAAAATTTAGCGCCTATCTCATTGAAAAATAAGGGGAAATGAACTCTTATGTCTTATATAAGACTTTGCCGCGACGCATCAAGAAGGCCCTACAATGAACCCACGCTGCTCGCTTCGACATCCGCCAGCACACTCAACTTTTTTCAAACGCGCTTTCTTCTTAGGAATTTCCCATGGCCCAGTATCAAGACGACATCAAGGCAGTTGCCGGTTTGAAAGAGAACCACGGCAGCGCGTGGAATGCCATCAATCCCGAGTATGCCGCCCGCATGCGTGCCCAAAACAAGTTCAAGACTGGCCTGGACATCGCCAAGTACACTGCCAAGATCATGCGCGCCGACATGGCCGCCTACGATGCCGACTCGTCGAAGTACACCCAGTCGCTGGGCTGCTGGCACGGCTTTATCGGCCAGCAGAAGATGATCTCCATCAAGAAGCACTTCAACAGCACCGAGCGTCGCTACCTTTACCTGTCCGGCTGGATGGTGGCCGCGCTGCGCTCTGAGTTCGGCCCGCTGCCGGACCAGTCGATGCACGAAAAAACCTCCGTCAGCGCGCTGATCCGCGAGCTGTACACCTTCCTGCGCCAGGCCGACGCCCGTGAACTGGGCGGCCTGTTCCGCGAGCTGGACGCGGCCGAAGGCCCCGCCAAGGCCGCCATCCAGGCGAAGATCGACAACCACGTCACCCACGTCGTGCCCATCATCGCGGACATCGACGCGGGTTTCGGCAACGCCGAAGCCACCTACCTGCTGGCCAAGCAGTTCATCGAAGCGGGCGCATGCTGCATCCAGATCGAGAACCAGGTGTCCGACGAGAAGCAGTGCGGCCACCAGGATGGCAAGGTCACCGTGCCGCACGAGGACTTCCTGGCCAAGATCCGCGCCATCCGCTACGCCTTCCTGGAACTGGGCGTGGACGACGGCATTATCGTGGCCCGTACCGACTCGCTGGGCGCCGGCCTGACCAAGCAGATCGCCGTGACCAACACCCCGGGCGACCTGGGCGACCAGTACAACTCCTTCCTCGATTGCGAAGAACTGTCGGCCGACGCACTGGGTAATGGTGATGTCGTCATCAAGCGCGACGGCAAGCTGCTGCGTCCCAAGCGCCTGCCCAGCAACCTGTTCCAGTTCCGCGCCGGCACGGGCGAAGCGCGCTGCGTACTGGATTGCATCACCGCACTGCAGAACGGTGCTGACCTGCTGTGGATCGAAACCGAAAAGCCGCATATCGCCCAGATCGGCGGCATGGTCAGCGAGATTCGCAAGGTCATCCCGAACGCGAAGCTGGTGTACAACAACAGCCCGTCGTTCAACTGGACCCTGAACTTCCGCCAGCAGGCGTATGACGCGATGAAGGCCGAAGGCAAGGATGTGTCGGCATACGATCGCACGCAACTGATGAGCGTTGAATACGATCAGACCGAACTGGCGAAGCTGGCCGACGAAAAGATCCGGACCTTCCAGGCCGACGCGGCGCGCGAAGCAGGTATCTTCCACCACCTGATTACCCTGCCGACCTACCACACCGCCGCACTGTCGACCGACAACCTGGCCAAGGAATACTTCGGCGACCAGGGCATGCTGGGTTATGTGGCTGGCGTGCAGCGCAAGGAAATCCGTCAGGGCATCGCCTGCGTCAAGCACCAGAACATGTCCGGCTCGGACATCGGCGACGACCACAAGGAGTATTTCAGCGGCGAAGCGGCCCTGAAGGCGGCGGGTAAGGACAACACCATGAACCAGTTCTGATACCAGTAGTACCCCACGCAAAAACGCCAACCCACACGGGGTTGGCGTTTTTTTTGTTCGGCGAGATAGCTCGCGGGGTTCTTCAGCCTTATGCATGCGGCGCTGCAGCATCCCGCTGTCGCCGCCGGCCTTTGTTGAAGGCGCGCTGCGGTGCTAGGCTGAAGGCGAGATCTTGCCGCCCAGGCGGAGACACCAATGGTCGAAGCTTCCGAACTGAAGTCGGGCATGGTCATCATGCTTGAGGGTGAACTTCATAGCGTTACCAGCGCCGGGTACCACGCCGGCGGCGGCCAACAGGGGAGCGCAGTTTTCGCCAAGTTCAAGAACCTCAAGACTGGTCACATCAAGGAGTTGCGGTTACACCCGGGCCACAAGTTCGAAGAGGTCGAGCTTGATCACCAGGAGATGGAATATCTGTACACCGATGGTGTCGCCTTTTTCTTCATGAATCCCGACACCTTCGAGCAGATCAGTTTTCCTGCGGAAACCATGGGTGCATACCAGAAATTTCTTCACCCCAATATGCGAATCCCGGTGCAGCTTTATGAGGGCGAGCCAGTCACCATCGCATTCCCGCCGGCGGTCGAGGTAACCATCATGTCCACGCCGCCAGGACTGCACGAGCATGAAACCTCTACCTTCAAGACTGCCACGCTGGAGAACGGCATGGAAGTTCTCGTTCCTCAGTTCGTCAAGGAAGGGGACACGGTGCGAATCGAGGTCGCTTCAGGAAAATATCTGGAGCGGATAAGGCGAGGGACGCGAAAGTCGTGACGCCAGTGCCGCGCCATCGCTCCCTGCATGCGCAGCGCCGCGTACAGTTTCGCTGGAACTTGGCCGGCAGCAAACTGTGCGCGCCAAATGCGATTGCCCAGGCGCGCTACGCTGGAGATCCTTCCTCGCCGAGCTGACTTACTCGTTCCTGAGATCAATGCCGAAGCCGCCAGCCAGTTCACAATCGATGATCCCGGCGGCGTAGGCAAAAAGCCAGTCCTCTGCCTCCAGCAGCGATGCGGGCGGGTGGGGCCAGTCCGGCGTAAAGCGGATGCCCATGTCCTCATTGCGCGTGGAGATCTGGACTCGCCCGCATGGCTTGCCTGGCTCAATCACCTCCGGCACGAACAGGGCAACGTGGAATCCCTTGTAAGACCGCTTTTTTTCCAGCATTTCAGCCTCCGAAAATTTATGCAGGTCCGTGGCTCAGCACGAGCGCCGGACTGTCTTGAGTTCACGATATAGCGGGGCGCGGCGAAAGCCTAGTAATGCCGCGGCCAGTGCCCAGGCATGGGAGTGACCAGTGGCGGATTTCGGCAACAGGAACCCCGGGGATCACATCGGAGCGTGCGGTCGATTTTGACCTAGACTGAAAAAGTGCCCTTCGCGCGCTTCGGGGCTGCGCAATGGAGCTTCACTGGCAGCCGATAATGCGGGCGAATGACAATGGCACAGGCTACCTGAATTCATGTGAATTGATGTTCACGAAGGGGGCATCATGTTGCAAGCCAGTGAAATGCAGCAACGTTTTAGTCATCTGCAGCAAACCATCAGCGAGACATCACGCACTTGTCATGCCGATGCGGGGATTCCACAAGATTTGATGAACTGCGTGGATGAGCTCGACAAGGAATGCAAAGCGGCATCGAAGGTCGTGTCTTCCAAGGATGAGGATCGGATCCGGCAGTGGGTCGATGATCTCGAACGGATCGGTGATCGTGCAGACCGCGCTTGCCAGCAGGCCGGCGGTCTCGATGCAAAGGTCAAGGATGCAGTCAGTTCGATGCATTCGGAACTTTCTGACCTGAAGCGCCAAGTGCACTAACCAATCTGACAGCCCCGGTCCAACCCGCCGGGGCTGATTGCTCACTTGCGCCGCATTTCCACGACCGTTGGTTTGCCATCGACGTTGTCGAAGGTCACGGAAACTGCGTCGCCCTCCTTGAAATCCTTCAGCGATGCGCGTTCCTTGACGGGGAACGCCATGGTCATCGGGCCCATGCCGAGGTTGGCGATCGGTCCGTGCCTGAGCGTGACCTTGCCGGCCTGCGCATCGATCTTCTTGATCTCGGCTGCGACGGGTTGCGGCGCCTGCTGCGAGGGTGCGGAGGGCTTCATGTCCATGCCGTCCATCGAGCCCGCTGCGAATGCGGCCGGCGTGGTGGTCAAGGCAAGGACGAGGGCGAGCGTCTTGATGGATTTCATTGCGGTTCCTTTTGCAGTGATGGGTGGACGGAAACAGATTGAGGTCTGGTCTGGCGCCGGCGCATCAGCAAATACACCGCCGGCACCACGAAGAGCGAAAGCAATGGCGCGGTGAGCATGCCGCCCACCATCGGCGCGGCAATGCGCTGCATGACCTCGGAGCCGGTGCCATGCGACCACATGATCGGCACCAGGCCGGCCAGGATGACGGCGACGGTCATTGCCTTGGGGCGTACGCGCAGCACCGCGCCTTCCTGGATGGCTTCAAGCAGCGCGGACAGGCTGGCTTCGCCCTGGTTCGCGCGCGCGGTCCATGCCTGCTTGAGGTAGAGCAGCATGATCACGCCGAATTCCGCCGCCACGCCCGCCAGCGCGATGAAGCCGACCACGCCGGCAACCGACAGGTTATAGCCCAGCAGGTAGAGCAGCCAGAAGCCGCCGATCAGCGCCAGCGGCAGCGTGCCCATGATGAGCAGGGCTTCATCGAGACGGCCGAACACCAGGTACAGCAGCACGAAGATGATCAGCAGCGTGAACGGCACCACCACCTTCAGCTTTGCGGCGGCCCGCTCCAGGTATTCGAACTGCCCGGACCAGCTCAGCGAATAGCCGGCCGGCATCGGCACCGCTTTCGCGACGGCAGCCTGCATGTCCCGGACGGCCGAGCGCAGGTCACGCCCGCGGATGTCGACATACACCCAGCCCGACAGGCGCGCGTTTTCGCTGCGCAGCATCGGCGCTCCCTGCACCACCTGGATGCGCGCCACGTCGGACAGCACGATCTGCTGGCCCTTGTCGGTGACGATGGGCAGGCTGCGCAGTTGCTCCACCGAGTCGCGGTAGTCGCGCGGGTAGCGTACGTTGATCGGGAAGCGCGCCAGCCCGTCGACGACCTCGCCCACATTGTCGCCGCCGATGGCCGACGACACCACGCTCTGCACATCCGCGATGTTCAGCCCGTAGCGGCCCGCCGCCACGCGATCGATGTCGATATCGACATAGCGCCCGCCGCTCAGCCGCTCGGCCAGCGCCGACGTCACTCCCGGCACTGTCCTGACGGTTTCCTCGATGCGCGTTGCCAGGCGGTCGATTTCCTTCAGGTCCGCGCCCGCCACCTTGATGCCGACCGGGCTCTTGATGCCGGTGGCAAGCATGTCGATGCGGTTGCGGATCGGCGGCACCCAGATGTTGGACAGGCCCGGCACCTTGACCACGCGATCGAGCTCTTCCACCAGCTTGTCGGTGGTCATGCCGGCACGCCACTGGTCGCGCGGCTTGAACTGGATGGTGGTCTCGAACATCTCGAGGGGTGCCGGATCGGTCGCGGTATCGGCCCGGCCGGCCTTGCCGAACACGGTCGCCACCTCGGGCACGGTCCTGATCAGGCGGTCGGTCTGCTGCAGCAGCTGCGCCGCCTTGCCGGCGGAAAGGCCCGGCAATGCCGATGGCATATAGAGCAGGTCGCCCTCGTCGAGCGGCGGCATGAATTCGGCGCCGGTACGCATCATCGGCCACGCCGTCGCGGCCAGCAGCACCGCGGCGATCGCAAGGGTGGTCTTCGGGTAGGCCAGCACCCGTGCCAGCACCGGCCGATAGGCGCGGATCAGCCATCGGTTCAGGGGGTTGGACTTCTCCGAGGGAATCCTGCCGCGGATCAGATAGCCCATCAGCACCGGCACCAGCGTCACCGACAGGCCCGCCGCCGCGGCCATGGAATAGGTCTTGGTAAAGGCCAGCGGCGAGAACAGCCGGCCCTCCTGCGCCTCCAGCGTAAAGACCGGGATAAACGACAGCGTGATGATCAGCAGCGAGAAGAACAGCGCCGGCCCGACCTCGGTGGCGGCCCGGCCGATCACGCCCCAGCGCTCGTCCCCTGCCAGCGCCCGGCCGGGGTTGTCGGCATGCCAGTGTTCCAGCTGCTTGTGCGCGTTCTCGATCATCACGACCGCGGCATCGACCATGGCGCCAATGGCGATGGCAATGCCGCCCAGCGACATGATGTTGGCATTGATGCCCTGGTAGCGCATCACCAAAAAGGCGGCCAGCACGCCCAGCGGCAGCGACACGATCGCCACCAGCGCGGAACGCAGGTGGAACAGGAACAGCAGGCACACCAGCGCGACCACGGCGAACTCTTCGGCCAACTTGTGCGTCAGGTTTTCCACCGCGCGCTTGATCAGCGCGGAGCGGTCGTAGGTGGTGACGATCTGCACACCGGCAGGCAGGCTCTTCTGCAGCGTGGCTAGCTTTGCCTTGACCGCCTCGATGGTTTCCAGCGCGTTCTTGCCTGAGCGCATCACGATCACGCCGCCGGCAACCTCGCCCTGGCCGTCAAGTTCGGCGATGCCGCGCCGCATCTCCGGCCCAAGCTGCACGACTGCGACATCGCCCAGCCGCACCGGAATGCCGGCATCGCTGGTTACCAGCGGGATCTGCCGGAAATCGTCGAGCGTCTTCAGGTAGCCGCTGGCGCGCACCATATACTCTGCCTCGCCCATTTCCAGCACCGACCCGCCGGCTTCCTGGTTGGCGCCCCTGAGCGCCGCCAGCACCTTGCCCTGCGACAGGTTGTAGGCGCGCATCCGGTCCGGCAGCACCACCACCTGGTACTGCTTCACCATGCCGCCCAGCGAAGCGACCTCGGCCACATTGGGCAGCGATTTCAGTTCGAAGCGCAGGAACCAGTCCTGCAGCGCGCGCAACTGGCCGAGGTCATGCTGGCCGGTCTTGTCCACCAGCGCGTACTCGTAGATCCAGCCGACGCCGGTGGCATCCGGGCCCAGCGCCGGCCTGGCCGCGGCGGGCAGGCGGGACTGCACCTGGTTCAGGTATTCCAGCACGCGCGAGCGCGCCCAGTACAGGTCGGTGCCATCCTCGAACAGCACATAGACGAACGAATCGCCAAAGAAAGAGTAACCCCGGACCGTCCTGGCGCCGGGCACCGACAGCATGGTGGTGGTCAGCGGATACGTGACCTGGTTCTCGACGATCTGCGGCGCCTGGCCGGGGAAGGGCGTGCGGATGATCACCTGCACATCGGACAGGTCGGGCAGGGCGTCGAGCGGCGTGCTCCGCACCGCCCACAGGCCCCATGCGGTCAGCATCACCGTGGCCAGCAGGACCAGGATGCGGTGGCGGATCGAGGCGAGGATCAGGCGCGCGATCATGGCCTGGCTCCCTGGGCGGTGCCGGCGGGCTCGACTGACGACAGCATGGCCGCGCCGTCGCGGTCCAGGCGGAAGCGGAAGCGGATGCGGTCGCCAGGCTTCAGTCCCTTGGGCAGGCCTGTCGGCGGCGCGGCGAAATCCATGGTCATCGCACCCCACTGTGCCGACGGGATCGGGCCGTGCGAGATGGTCAGGCTCTCGCTGCCGTGCACGGCTTCGATGCGGCCTGTGCCTTCATGCTCGGTCGATGGTGCGGCAGGTGCGGAGGCCGCAGGCGGGGCGGACATGCGTTGCGCGCTGCCGCGCAGGCTGGCTTCCGAGTCGATCAGGAACTGGCCGGACGTGACCACTTTCTGTCCCGGCGCCAGTCCGTCCAGCACCTCGACCATGCCATCGGCCTCGCGGCCGGTCTTGATCTCGGTGGCAACGAACCCTGCCTGGCCGGCATCGACCATGACGATACTGCGCTGACCGGTGCGGATGACCGACTCCGACGGGATCAGCAACGCTTCCTTCTGCGCGCCACTGTCGAAGCCGACCGTGACAAACATGCCCGGCAGCAGGCGCCTGCCTGGGTTTGGCAGCACGATGCGGGCCTTGACGGTGCGGGTCGCCGGGTTGACGTCGGGAAGGATGGCGTCGACCTTGCCGCCAAGGGGGCTGGCCGTGCCGCCCTGCAGTACCGTGGCCGCCGCGCCGGGCCGGATGGTGCCGGCCTGGCCCTCTGGTACCTCGGCAATCACCCACACCTGGCTGAGATCAGCCAGGCGGAACAGCGTCATGCCCGGCGACACGGTCATGCCCTCGCGCACCGCCACCTCGGTCACGAGGCCATCGACCGGGCTGGCGATGGCAACACCGGGCTGCAGCTTGCCGGATCTTTCGACCGCACTGACCTGGCCCGGTGTCATGCCCGCCTGCAGCATGCGATTCCTGGCAGCACTGCGCAGGTCGCCCAGATGCTCGCTTGCTGCCATGCGCGACACGGCCAGGTATTCCTCTTGCGCCGCGATCCAGTCGGGCGAGTACAGGGTGACCAGCGCCTGTCCGCGCCGGACCGGGTCAAGGGTCGCGCGGACCGCGACGTGCTGCACAAAGGCGTTGGTGCGCGCCTGGATGACCTGCACGCTGCGTTCGTCGATGGCGACATTGCCGGGCACCTGCAGCATCGCGGCCAGCCGCCCAGGCTTTGCTTCGGCGGTGCGAATGCCGAGGTTTTGCGCGACATGGCTGTCGACGGTGACACCGCCGCCGCCATCGTCCGCGTAGACCGGCACCAGTTGCATCTCCATGAAGGGCGACTTGCCCGGCTTGTCGAAGCGCTGGCCCGGCACCATGGGATCGTGCCAGTACAGGATCTTCCTGCCTGTCTTCGGGTCGATGTCGCCGGCCTTGAGCATGGTGGATTGCGCGCCAGCCGTGCTCGACGGTTGCGCAGTCTGTGTGCCGCGCGTGAACCCGAAGTGGTAAGCGCCGTAGAGGGCGATGCCGGCGACGACCAGCCCGGCTGCTGCTGCAATGATGTGCTTCTTCATTTTGCCTCCCTCACTGCGGCTTCGGTCTGGGCGGTCGGCAATGGCACCAGGTAGTTCAGGTCCGCCCACAGCTTCGCGGTTTTTGCCTCAAGCAGCAGGCGATCCATGGCGGTGTCGATGGCGCGATGGTTGGCTTCGGCGACGGCCGCCAAGCTGCCCGTGCTGGCGCGGTAAGCCGTCAGTGCCGCATCCGCCTGTGCCCGCGCGAGCGGCAAGGTCTTGTCGTCGTAGCGCCGCAGCCGGTCAAGGTTGCGCTGCAGCTCGGCCAGCCTGGCGCCGACCATGGCCTGGGTATTGCGCCGGATCACTTCCAGCCTGGCCCGCGCGTCGCTGGCCTGCGCCAGCCGCGCGCTGATTTCACGGTCCTGGCGGTTGCCCCGGTCCCACGGCAGCGGGAAGCTGACGTTGAGCGAGCCCATGTTCGAGTAGGCCGAGCCGCGCTGGCTGTACATCAGCTCGACCGTCACGTCCGGCTTGCGGGCTTCGGTTGCCACCTGGATTTCCGATTCGGCCAGCGCCACGTCGCGCTGCGCAGCCGACAGTTCGGGCACGGCCTCGAACTCGCCCCGGGCGAGTTGCCGGGCGCCTGGCGGCACTTCAAGCGGTGGCCGCTCCGACAGCGGGCGCCGCGCAGCGGCGCCGACCCAGCGCTCCAGGTTCAGCGTGGCCGTTGCCAGCGCGGCGCGGTTCTCGTCCTCGCGGTCGTGCAGCTTCTGGATTTCCAGCTCCATCGCCAGTACCTCCGCACGCGAGCCGCGCCCGCTGCGGTAGGCCGCGGTGGCGGCCTGCAGCGCCAGTTCAAGCGGATCGCCGTGATGGCCGAGCAGCACGCCGGCCTGCTCCGCATACCACCGGTCGAGCCAGGCATTGACCGCATTGCGCTGCACGCCTGCCAGCCCCAGCGCGCGCTGCGCGTCGGCAGCGGCGGCTTCGGCTTCGAAGCGCGCGGCCCTGGCGCGGCGCTTGTCCGCGCGCGTGAATTCCTGCATCACCGAGATCGAGCGCATGGTCATGGAATCCCGGCTCAGCGAGAACGCGTCCGAGCCGTTGACCGGCACGTTGTTGACGCCGAGCTTGACCACGGGATCCGGCAGGCGGCCGGCGGCGACCGCCATTTGCCCCGCGGCCTCCACGGCGCCGCGCGACGATTCGGCGTCGCCGGCATGGGCGCTCGCGATCGCGACGGCTTCCTCAAGGGAGAGGGACGGGGCGGATGGTCCGGGCGCGCCTTGCGGCGCAGCCAGGCCGATTGCGGGCGCGCTGAGCAGCGCCACGGTCAGGTGACGTAAAAAAAGCATAAAACCTCCAGGGACGACGACTGCTGCCCGCATGGAAGCAGGCAGCACCAGGTGACGTCGAGC
Organism: Cupriavidus sp. FW305-46; assembly: GCF_058787075.1. NCBI lineage: Bacteria > Pseudomonadati > Pseudomonadota > Betaproteobacteria > Burkholderiales > Burkholderiaceae > Cupriavidus > Cupriavidus sp. FW305-46. The sequence continues at coordinate 25,012 of NZ_JBYSZI010000047.1, read as the reverse complement.
CGGAGGCTAAGTCTGGAAACTGCAGTGAAGGACGGTGAGGGGAGGCGGTGCGCGCGCCTCAGCTTCGGCGCGCAGCGCAACGCGAACCTCCGCCAGGACCACGCGCGTTGGCTCAAGCACGCGCATCAGCACCGGCATGAAGGCCGGAAGCTGCGGCGAAGCATGGTCGGCGTTCTTGGAATCGGCCTGGCAATGCGCCAGGCAAAGCCCGCCCTGGTCAATGCCCTGCTGGGTGTCGCTGGCGGCCATATCGGCGCAGGATTCGGTCATCGCCGCCATCGTGCCGCTGTGTTCCGCCTGGTAGCGGCTGCCGGTACAGGCGTACGCCGCCACTGCCAGCTGGGCTGCCAGGAAGACAACGAGGAGGAAGCCGGCGAACCATGGCCGGCGATGCGATTTGCCCACGAGAGCGGTGCCTGTTTTGGCGACAATATATCAGTGTTCGGCGCCACCAGGCAGCATCGCTACTGCGGCAGCTTGCCGCACAGGTGGGCCGTTCGCGAACATAGCGAACGGCCTGATGCTGCACTTTCGCATGTTTGCCTGCAGCGGCAACGTTGCCGTCCTGTGACACGTCACGGTGCCGAAATATTCGTCGTGCATCCTCCCGCCAAAACCAACGGGGAGGAAATATGAGGCGTCTTTCAATACTGGCAGCCCCGCTGCTGGCGCTGGCCGTGGCGTCGTGCGGCAGCGATGATGACAACAATGCGCCGGTCACGCAGCCGCCGGCTGCCGGCAGCACCGCGCCCACGAAGAACGTCGTGTTCTTCCTTGGCGACGGCATGGGCATGACGACCATGACCGCGGCGCGGATCTACAAGGTCGGCGAGGATGGGGACCTGACCATGGACACGCTCCCCGAGAGCGGGTTTATCCGGACCTATTCGAACAACGCGCAGGTGACCGACAGCGCGCCGTCGATGGCGGCCTACATGACCGGCGTCAAGATGAACAACGAAGTCATCTCGATGACGCCGGAGACCAATGCCTTCGACGCCAGCGGCAAGGACTACCTGTCCGGCGCGGACAGCACCTGTCCGGCTTCCGGCAACGGCCAGAGCGTGCCGACGCTGCTCGAGCAGATGAAGGCGGCAGGCTACGGCACCGGCGTGGTCACCACCACCCGCATCACGCACGCAACCCCCGCCACGACCTACGCGCACGTGTGTCACCGCGACGCCGAGAACACCATCGCCGCGCAACTGGTGCCGAACGGCGCCGGCTACAACAGCGCGCTTGGCGATGGCGTCGATGTGATCTTCGGCGGCGGCCGCAAGCACTTCCAGAACAAGGCCGCGGGCGGCGCCCGCACCGACGGCCGCGACCTGGTTGGCGAACTGACCAAGGCCGGCTATACCTACGCTTCCAGCAAGGCCGAGTTCGACAAGATCGACGCCGCCAGCGCGAAGAAGGTGGCAGGGCTGTTCACGTCCAGCCATATGGCCTACGACCTGGACCGCGTGCCCGGCGATGAACCGAGCCTGGCGGAGATGACCGGCAAGGCCATCGACGTGCTTGCCGCGAAGAAGAAGGGCTTCTTCCTGATGGTGGAAGGCGGCCGCATCGACCACGCATTGCATGAAACCACCGCGCGCAAGGCGCTGCAGGACACCGTGGCCTTCGACACCGCGATCAAGACTGCGATCGACAAGCTCAACGTGATCGACCCGGGCCTGAAGAACACGCTGATCGTCGTCACCGCCGACCATGACCACACGCTGGTGCTGAACGGCTACGCCAAGCGCACCGGCCCCACCAGCGACAGCAACCCCGGCGTGCTGGGCCTGCTGAAGAACTACGTGACCGGCGCACTGTCCACGGACTCCGGCGGCAATCCCTTCACCATCATCGGCTTCGGCACCGGCGAGAACCGCCCGGCCACGCGCACCGCGCTGACCGATGCGCAGGTCTACGACAAGAGCTATCACCAGGAAGCCGCGATCCCGATGGCGGCGGGTGGCGAGACCCATGGCGGCACCGATGTCTTTATCGGCGCACTGGGCAACGGTGCCGAATCCTTCACCGGTGTGATGGACAACACCGACGTGTTCGGCCTGATCAAGACGGCCATCGGCCTCTAAGCCACTATCGCTGACGGAATAACGCCATGAAACTCATCATTCGTACCGGCCTGTCCGCAGTTGCGGCTGCCTGCGCCTGCATTGCCTTCCCTGCGCAAGCCGCGGGCGAGGCCAAGAATGTCATCTTCTTCCTGGGCGACGGCATGGGCCCGACCACCGTCACCGCTTCGCGCATCTACAAGTATGGCGAGACCGGCAAGCTCAACATGGAGTCGCTCAAGCGCACCGCGCGCGTGAAGACGTATTCGAACGACGCGCAGACCACCGACAGCGCGCCGTCGATGGCGGCCTACATGACCGGCGTGAAGATGAACAACGAAGTCATCTCGATGTCGGCCGATACCAAGGCCAGCGACGGCACCGGCAAGGCCTATGTGACCAGCGCCGGTGACAGCACCTGTCCCAGCGGCAACGGCGCGCCGGTCGTGACCGTGCTGGAACTGGCCAAGGCCGCCGGCAAGTCGGTCGGCGCGGTGACCACCACGCGCGTGACCCACGCAACGCCGGCGGCCACTTTCTCGCACGTCTGCCACCGCGACGGCGAGAACAATATCGCCGCGCAGGCAACGCCCGGCAACGCCGGCTACAACACCGCGCTCAAGGACGGCCTGGACGTGCTGCTTGGCGGCGGCCGCCGCCAGTTCCTGCCCAGCGCCGCGGGTGGCAAGCGCACCGATGGCGTCGACCTGACCACGCAGTTCCCGGGCTACACCTACGTGACCACCGGCACCGCGTTCAAGGCCGTGGACCCGGCATCGACCAACAAGCTGCTCGGCCTGTTCAATATGGACCACCTCAACTACGAGCTGGACCGCGTCAAGAACAATGTCGACGAGCCCAGCCTGGCCGACATGACCGAGAAGGCCATCCGCATCCTGCAGAAGAACGGCAACGGCTATTTCCTGATGGTGGAGGGCGGCCGGATCGACCATGCGCTGCATGGCACCAACGCCAAGCGCGCGCTGGAAGACACGATCGCGTTTGACGATGCCATCAAGCGTGCGCTGTCGATGGTGGACCTGTCGAACACGATGATCGTGGTCACTGCCGACCACGACCATACGATGACGATCAATGGCTACTCGCATCGCGGCAACCCGATCCTGGGCACGGCAACGGACATCAAGACCAGGCAGCCGGCCACGGCGGCCGACGGCCTGCCTTACACCACGCTGGTGTTCGGCAACGGCGGCGGTCCGCGCAAGACCCCGCGCGACAACCCCGCGCTGGTGGACACCACGGCTGACGGCTACCTGCAGGAAGTTGGCGTCAACCTTGGCTCGCCGGGCTCGGAAACCCACGGCGGCGGCGATGTGATGCTGTTCTCGACGGGGCCGGGCAACGCCGCGCTCAAGGGCACCATCGACAACACCAAGGTGTTCAGCGTCGTGAAGTCCGCGCTGGGCCTGTGATGCCGGCCGCGGCCTTGCTGCACGACTGAGCACAGGGTCTTTTGATGCCATGCGCGCGCCGGTTGCCGGCGTGCGCATTTTCGCTTTCTGAACGGATTTCATGAAAACCAAGCAAGCCACTCCCGTCCTCGCACTGCTGCTGGTCTCGGCAGCTTTCACCGCCGTGGCGGCAGAGCCGTCCAGGGCCTCCGGCCCGCTGGCGCTGCGCGTGCAGCATGAGTTGTCGGCGCTCGGGGCCGACGGCGTGCGCCGCGACATCTACTTCACCGAACGTGTCTACCGCGAGGGCGGCACGGTCTGGATCGAGCGCGAGATCCCGCACGGGGCGCATGACGAAGCCGAACACGCCAAGGCAGACAAGGGCCACAAGCACATGGACATGTCGGCCGCGGCACGCTGGATCGAGCGGCAGCCGTCCGGCAAGCTGTCGGTGCGGCTGGTCAGCGACGCCATGCGCAAGACCTTCGAAGTCAGCCCGGCCGAATACGGCAACATCGGCTTCGACGGCTCATGGGCGACCGCCTACCACCTGCTGGATCCGGCAGCGCTCAAGACCATGAGCGCGAGCGGTCCTGCGCGCGGCGGTGTGCAGGAGTACCGCGCAAAGCGCGGCGATGAACAGGTGACGGTCCAGTGGGACGTGGCCGGCCAGTATCCGCGCCTGGTCCAGTCGCGCAATGCCAGCGGCACGCAGAAGAAGATCACGCGCGTGACCGCCGCTGCCTTGCCGCAACCCGCTCCGTGGAACCGCACCCGGCCCTATGCAAAAGGTGAGTACACGGATCTGATGGACTAGGACGCCGATGGCGACCTATCCCGCCTCGACCCGCGCGCAGTACGCCTCGATGGTCCGCTTCCACGCGGGCCGAGCCAGGCACCGGTCCCGATACGACGCGACTCCCGGATACGGCGCGATCAATCCCTGGTCCTTGATGCCAGAGAGGAGCACGTGCGCCATCAGGATGTCGGCAACGGTGAAATCCTTGGTCGCGACGAAGTCGCGGTCAGCGAACCAGCGCTCCAGGTTCGTCAGCACCCGATTCACCCAGCCGACCAGGAACTCGCGGTGTTTGCCGCAGCTGCCATCCGCCGTCCAGTCGAGCACCATCAGGCTGAGCAGCGGCGGCTCGACCGAGTTCATCGCGGCGAAGCACCAGCGCACCACCTGCGCCTCGCCGGCGCGATCGGCGGGGATCAGGCGGCCGGACTTCTTCGCCAGGTAGACGAGGATGGCGGCGGATTCGGACAGCACCAAGCCGTCGTCGTCGATCGACGGGATCTGTTCGAACGGGCTGAGCCGGCGATAGGCGTCGGTGCTCAGGTCGTGTGCAGGATGGTCCATGCCGGCCAGCTCGAACGGCAGTTGCATCTCTTCGAGCGCCCACAGGACGCGCAGGTCGCGGGTGTGGCCGCGCGCGCCAGCATTGACCTTCGAAAAGCCGTAGAGCTTGAGCATGGAGACGCTCCTTGGTTGAAGCTGCCGTGCTGCGAAGAGTTGCGACATTCTAACGCGGTGCCGGCAGCGCTTCGCAGAATCAGGCATTGCATCAATCCTATATTTCCAGTATTGTAGAAATATGGAAGAGAATGATGTTGTCCGCTCCCTTGCTGCATTGGCCCACGGGCTGCGCCTCCAGGTCTTTCGGATGCTGGTCGTCGCCGGCCCGGGTGGCATGACACCCGGCGCGATGGTCGAGCGGCTGGGCGTGCCTGCGGCCACCTTGTCGTTCCACCTGAAGGAACTGGCGCACGCCGGCCTGGTGACGCAGGAGCGCGACGGACGCAACCTGATCTACCGCGCCGCTTTCGCGCATATGAATGCATTGCTCGGCTACCTGACCGCCAATTGCTGCGAAGGCGTCGAGGAAGCCGCGGTTTCCTGTCACTGCTGATGGAGATGTTCCGATGAAGCGCTTTCACGTTCACGTCCATGTCGACGACCTAGGCAAGAGTATTGCCTTCTATTCGAAGCTATTTGCCGCTGAACCGACGCGAGTCGAGAGCGACTACGCCAAATGGATGCTCGAGGATCCGCGCATCAACTTCGCGATCTCCACGCGCGGCCAGGGGACGGGCGTCGACCATCTCGGTTTCCAGACCGATGACGCCGCCGAGCTTGCCGAACTGAAAACGCGTGCCGAGGCGGCCGACATGGCGCTGCTGGACCAGGGTGAAACCACCTGCTGCTATGCGCGCAGCGAAAAGCACTGGGTCACCGATCCGCAGGGCATTGCCTGGGAGCACTTCCATACGCTGGGCAATGTCCCGGTATTCGGCGAAGGCAAGGCCGAAGCGGCGTCCGCCGAAGGCTCCGCCTGCTGTGCCCCGCGTGCCGCGCGCGGCAAGCCGATCGGGATTGCGGTGAACTCCAACTCGTCGTGCTGCTGAGCACGCTCTCTCCATGACCACCAACGTTCTGATCCTTTGCACCCATAACTCCGCCCGCAGCGTGCTGAGCGAAGGGATGCTCAACCATTGGGCCAGCAAGCTCGGCAAGGATGTGCGCGCCTTCAGCGCCGGCAGCGCACCGAGCGGGCGCCTGAACACGTTCGCACTGGAAGCGCTGACCAATGCCGGCGTCGACGTGAGCGGCTACCGCAGCAAGAGCTGGGACGAATTTGTCGGCGACAACGCGCCGGAAATGCGGATCGTGATCACTGTCTGCGACAGCGCCGCGGCGGAACAGTGCCCGTATTGGCCGGGCAGCCCGGTCAAGGTGCACTGGGGCTATGCCGATCCGTCCAACGCCCTGGGCGGCGACGAAGGCAAGCGGCTGGCATTCGAGCTGACGCGCGAGGCCATTGGCTACCGCATGCTGCAACTGCTGGCGTTGCCGCTGCAAGGGATGAGCAATGCGCAGCTGCAGGACGCGCTCAACGCGATCGCGAAGAACTGAAGGCGCCGGAACTCCAATGAATCAGAACGCAACCACCCACGCCCCCATTTCGACGAAGCCCGCCATTGGCTTCTTTGAACGCTACCTGACCATCTGGGTGGCCCTGTGCATCGTCGTCGGGATTGCGCTGGGGCAGGCGATGCCGGGCGCGTTCCAGGCGATCGGCAGCGTGGAGTACGCCCAGGTGAACCTGCCGGTCGGCATCCTCATCTGGATCATGATTATCCCGATGCTGCTGAAGATCGACTTCAGCGCACTGGGCCAGGTGAAATCCCACTGGCGCGGCATCGGTGTGACGCTGTTCATCAACTGGGCGGTCAAGCCGTTCTCGATGGCGCTGCTGGGCTGGCTGTTCGTGCGGCACCTGTTTGCGCCCATGCTGCCCGCCGAGCAGCTCGACAGCTATATCGCCGGGCTGATCCTGCTGGCTGCGGCGCCGTGCACGGCTATGGTGTTCGTGTGGAGCCAGCTCTGCAAGGGTGACCCGTATTTCACGCTGTCGCAGGTGGCGCTGAACGATGCCATCATGGTGGTGGCGTTCGCGCCGGTGGTGGCGTTGCTGCTTGGCCTGTCGTCGATCACGGTGCCGTGGGATACGCTGCTGACGTCGGTGGCGCTGTATATCGTAGTGCCGGTGGCGATTTCGCAGGTGCTGCGCAAGCTGCTGCTGAGCAAGGGCGTGGCGCATTTCCAGCGGGTCGTGGGCAAGCTCGGACCGTATTCAATCGCCGCGCTGCTGCTGACACTGGTGCTGCTGTTCGCCTTCCAGGGCCAGGCCATCATCGAGCAACCGCTGGTGATCGCGCTGCTGGCCGTGCCCATCCTGATCCAGGTGTTCCTGAACTCCGGCCTGGCGTATCTGCTGAACCGGAAACTGGGTGTGGCGCATTGCGTGGCGGGCCCGTCCTCGCTGATCGGCGCCAGCAATTTCTTCGAGCTGGCCGTGGCGACGGCCATCAGCCTGTTCGGCTTCAAGTCCGGCGCGGCGCTGGCAACGGTGGTCGGCGTGCTGATTGAAGTGCCGGTCATGCTGCTGGTGGTCAGCATCGTCAATCGGACCCAAGGCTGGTATGAAGCAGGGCGGAGGGCCTGACGCTCGCCCCAAGGCGCGCTGATCTCGACGAGCGTGATGCTCAGGCTGCCAGCGCTCAGGCCGGTGCGGTCGAGACGCCGCGGCGTTTGCTGGCGGCCGGCTTGCATGCCACATCCGGCACGCCGCAGCCTTGCGGATTGCCTTCGCAGCAATGTTCCGTCAGGAAGGCAATGAGCGCGTTCATCGTATCGAATTGCGCCCGGTAGATCACGAACTTGCCCTCCTGCGTGTTCTTGATGAGGCCGGCGTGGACCAGTTCTTTCAGATGGAAGGACAGCGTCGCGGGTGCCACACCCAGCGCTTCGCGGATCCGGCCCGCGCTGACGCCATCCGGGCCGGCCTGGACCAGCAAGCGGAAGATCGCCAATCGGGAATCCTGGGCAAGTGCAGCGAGCGCTGCTACGGCGGTTTCATTCTTCATGGCTCGAACTGTAGAGGTACCGGCACGGCCCGCGCAAGTCAGGTGCTGCCGAATTCAACTATTCTGATTGGATCCTGCTTCCGGCGCCCGCCGCCGCCGCGGCTCCCGCTTCGGGGTCTTGTGGCGCCAACGATTCCTTCAAGGAGAACCACAATGCGTGTCATGGTGATGGTGAAGGCCACGAGCGAATCAGAAAGCGGCAAGATGCCAAGCACGGAGTTGCTTGCGGCAATGGGCAAGTTCAATGAAGAACTCGTCAAGGCGGGCGTCATGCTTGCGGGCGAGGGCTTGCACCCTAGCGCAAGGGGAAAGCGGGTGCGCTTTTCGGGCGATCAGCGGACTGTGACGGACGGGCCGTTCCCGCAGACCAACGAACTCGTTGCCGGATTCTGGTTGTGGCAAGTCGAGTCAATGGATGAGGCTGTCGAATGGGTCAGGCGCTGCCCCAACCCCATGGAAAGCGAGTCCGAAATCGAAATTCGCCCGCTGTTCGAGGTCGAGGACTTCGGTGCTGAACTCACGCCAGAACTGCGGGAGCAGGAAGAGCGGCTGCGCGCTGAAGTTGAAGGGCTTGCGAACAAGGCGCGCTGACGGCAGCCCAAACGCACAGGGCGAGGCGGTTGCCTCGCCGCCCAACGCTGGTTCTTTCGGCGTTGTCCATCTCCAAGGCATGGCGCACCGTAGACCTGGGTGTCCTCTTGCGGGGCGCGCCGAATGCAAAAGGTGTGCGCGTCCATCGACCGTAGTCATCTCTTCGGCGGCTGACCTCGCCCCTGAAGGCGACTTCTCATTGGCGGCCAACTGATCCTGGACCCAGGCGCGTTGGCCTTTGAGAACAGTCCCGTGCTTCCTTGGCCTTGACCTTCCAACGATGGGAACCTCTAAGCTGGGGGCATCAGGCGTGACATGGACGTCCCACCGCGAACGGCCGTCGTCGTCGCATCATGAGCGTGTCATGAAGGTAAAAGGCACGCCGGATGACGCAGTGGATGCCCGGCCGGCAACTGAAGGAAGCAGCCAGGATGAACAGGACAAGCAACGAACGCGATGCAACCGAGCCTGGCCGAAAAGGTCGGCTCCCAGACCGTGCTGTCCCAGATTGTCCAGATGGTGGCGCAAGCGCAGCGATCGAAGGCACCGATGCAGCGGATGGCCGACCAGGTTGCCGGCGTCTTCGTCCTCGGGGTCATCGGCATTGCGGTGCTGACCTTTGTCGCGTGGGGACTCTTCGGCCCCGAGCCGAGCTGGGTGTTCGGGCTGATCAATGCGGTCGCGGTGCTGATCATCGCATGTCCGTGCGCACTGGGTCTCGCCACGCCGATGTCAATCATGGTTGCAAGCGAAACTCTCGCAAGCGACCATTCGAAACATGAAGCAGAACCTCGGTTTTGCGTTCGCTTATAACGCCTTGGGCGTTCCGCTGGCGGCGGGCGTTCTGTATCCAATGACAGGCCTGTTGTTGTCGCCCATGATTGCGGCGCTGGCGATGAGCCTGAGTTCTGCCTCGGTCATGACCAATGCGCTGCGGCTCAGGAAGGCTGCTACGTGAGGCGTGCCGGCAGTTCTGGGGTGAAGTGGGCCCTACACATGTCATGCAAATGTCATGCACTGCAACATTTCTGCGTAAGCACATGTAAATATAGAGGCGTATAAAGCACTTTTATTGTCATGTTTTAAAGACTTTTTGGGTATGTACCTAGGGATTGAATTAGAAGAAAGCCTCTAGGATTCGCACTCGGATGCTGCGCTGCAGGATTGGTGGCGCTGCCAATCCGGAAGCCAAACCGAGGCGGATTCACGTTGCAAAACCTGTTGCGCGAATCCGTTCGATCAATCCACAGGAGATTTTGCATGTCCCCTTTTATGCCCGAGCAATTTGCTGCAGCGCAAAAGTCCAGTCTGAACCAACTGTTCGCGCTGACGAACATGGCTTTTGACGGCTTCCAGAAGTTGACCGAGTTGAACCTGCAGGCAGTCCGGACGACGCTTGCCGAAGGCCAGGGCAATATCGAAGCGGTGCTGGCCGGAAAGGACCTGCGTGAAGTGTTCGCCGTGCAGGGCAATCTGGCACAGCCTGCCGCGGAGAAGGCGGTTGCATATGCACGCCATGTGTACGAAATCGCATCGACCACGCAGGTGGAACTGACCAAGGCAGTCGAGGGCCAGTACGAACAGCACAACCGCAATGTGCAAGCCTTCGTTGACAACTTCGTGAAGAACGCGCCGGCCGGGTCTGAAGCGATCACCGCGCTGCTGCAATCGAGCGTTGCAGCCGCCAGCAGCACCTTTCAATCCTTCCAGGACGCCGCCAAGCAGACGGCTGAAGCCGCCAAGGCCAACTTTGCCAAGACCGCCGCAGCTGCCTCCGGCGCGGCCCAGCAGGCGGCGCCCCGCGCTTCCAAGCAGTAACGGCGTGCGGCTGGCCAAGCAGGCCAGGCCAGCGCGCTGAACATAGATCGCAGGCTTGCAGGCCAGGGGCATCAGCTGTCCTGGCTTGCAGCACTGCGACGCCAATCTTCCCGCATCGGCATACAAGCTGGGCCCGGAGTCATCCAGCCCGGCTCGCCCTCGCTTTGTTCGCGCCAGGGCAGCGGGAATGTGCTCGGGACAATCAGGCAAGAGCCCGTCCCGGCAAGGCAGGGGTCTTTCAACTTTACGAGAATGAAGCAGGCAGGATGATGAAGAGAATTGCACTGGTAACAGGTGGTATGGGTGGGCTGGGAGAAGCCATCAGCATCAAGCTGCACGACGCAGGCTATGCGGTGGTGGTGACGCACTCGCCGGGCAATGCGACCGCCCAGGACTGGCTTGCCGCGATGGCCGCCAGCGGCCGCGAGATGCGCGCCTACGAGGTGGATGTATCCGACTACGATGCCTGCCAGGCTTGCGCCGCGCAGATCCTGGCTGACGTAGGCCGCGTGGATATCCTGGTGAACAACGCCGGCATTACCCGCGACATGGCCTTCAAGAAGATGGACAAGCCGAACTGGGACGCCGTGATGCGGACCAATCTCGACTCGGTATTCAATCTCACCAAGCCGCTTTGCGAAGGCATGGTCGAACGCGGCTGGGGACGCATCATCAACATCTCGTCGGTCAACGCATCCAAGGGCGCCTTCGGACAGACCAACTATGCCGCCGCCAAGGCCGGGATGCACGGCTTCACCAAGTCGCTGGCGCTGGAAGTGGCAAGGAAGGGCGTGACCGTCAACACCGTCTCTCCGGGCTACCTTGCCACCAAGATGGTCAACGCCGTGCCCAAGGAAATCATGGAGACCAAGATCCTGCCGCAGATTCCGGTCGGCCGCGTCGGCAAGCCGGAAGAAGTCGCAGCGCTGGTTGCCTACCTGTGCTCGGAGGAAGCGGCCTACGTGACCGGGTCCAATATCGCCATCAACGGCGGGCAGCACATGCAGTAAGGGCGCTGGGCCAGGCGCCGCCAGGTGAATGCGCGGCCGTAGGCCCCCGCCCCCCGGTAACTGAGGCTTATGCCTCAGTTACTTCTTCTCCGGCATGGCTGACGAGTGATGGCTTGTAATCAGCCATTGCTTGCCATCCCAGTGATAGGTGTAGGTATAGCGGGCCTTCACCACGGTTCCCGTTCGTGCGAAGGTGAAGGTGTAGAGGCCGGAATCCACGGCGGAATTGCATCTCAGTTCAATGCTGCGGAAGTCGATCTTCCCGGATGGACCGTCTTGCAGGAAGTGATGGAAATAGTCTTCTTTCTCCGCGACGGTCAAGCGGGGCTTGTTGGATACCGTCGGCAGAAGAATGGACCGTTCCGCATAGTTGGCCACCACCTTGTGTGGATCGCCTGTCTGCAGTGACCGGTTCCATCGATCAAACAACGCCGCAATCTCCTGCTCCGACGTCACCTTGCAGCTTTCCGTGCGCGATGCCTGCGCCGTGCCTGGCGTGCCCTGGTTCATGGCGCATCCCGCAAGCACGAACGCCAGGGCAGCAATGCGAAATAGCTTCATGGCAGGGCTCCTCAGGTTAGGGGGCGCGAGAGCCAGGGGACACTGCCTGAAGTATGGTACATCCCGCAAGCGTTACCTACCCCGCTTGCTTGCGGAATGCCCAGCGCCCGGCCAGCACCGTGAAACTTGCCACCAGCGCCACCAGTACCCAAAAGCCGTGCGGGTGTTCGGCCAGCGGAATGCCGCCCACATTCATGCCGAAAAAACCGGCCACGATATTGATCGGAAGCGCCAGTACTGTCACCAGCGTCAGCGTGAACAGCGTGCGGTTGGTTTGCTCGTTGAGCTTGGCGGCAATTTCTTCCTGCAACAGCTTGATGCGTTCGACCAGCGCCGCCAAGTCGTTGAGCACCAGCGAGAATTCCTCGGTCGATTCACGCAACTCCTGCAGGTCCGATTCCTGCAGCCAGGCCGGCGGCCGGTTCAGTAGCCGGAACAGGGCGCCGGGCTCCGGCGCCAGCAGCCGTTGCAGCCGCACCAGCCCGCGCCGCATCGAACCCAGGTCGGCGCGGTTGCCTTGCAGGCGCTGCGACAGCAACTGGTCTTCGATCTGGTCGACGTTCACACCGGTCTCGCGCACGATCTGCACCAGCACGTCGGCCTGGTCACGCAGCAGGTGCACCACAAGGTCCAGTGGCGAGCGGAAGGCCTCGCCGCGCCGCACCGCCTCGCGCAGCCGGTCCACGGAACGCAGCGGCCTGGCGCGGGCCGTCACCAGCAGGCGGTGGTCGGCATGGCCCCAGAGCGTGGAGATATCCGTCGAGGTGACGCCGAAGTTGTAGATCACGTCGTTGACCACGGCCAGCAGGGCGGCGTCGAGGCGCTCGATCCGCGTCGAGCGCGAACCTTGCCGCAGGGCCTCGAAGAATTCGTCAGGCAGGGCCAGCTGGCCCTTCATCCAGCGCTCGCACGCGCTGTGCGACAGGTTGAAATGCAGCCACAGGAACGGGCGATGGTGCACGGCGTCCGGCGGTTCTGACGGCATCTGCTGCAGCCATGCCGCCGCGGCACGGGAATCGATCTCGCGCACCGGCCCGCCGGGTTCGAACAGGAAACCGCTGACCAGACCGACCGGGTCCGACCCATAGCCGGCCTCGACAATGCCCGCTTGCATGCAAACGCCCTCCACATCAAATGTGCCTTGCGCGACGTTAGCACAGCACGATGATAGTAGAGGGCCGCCGGATGCCTACCAGCCAAAACGATAGTCCCTGGTCGGATGCAGCCACCACTTTCCGTTCCCGGGCAGTTCCAGCACCTGGTGGTGGAATTTCAGCAGCGTGGGCCGGTGGCTGACGCTGACAAGCGTCGACTGCATGTCGGCGAGCAGCTGGTACATGGCTTCCTCATTGCTGATATCCAGGGCACTGGTCGCTTCGTCCAGCATGACATAGCGCGGCTTTGACAGCAGTACGCGGGCGATGGTCAGCCGCTGCTGCTCGCCAAGGGACAGGACTTTGCCCCAGTCCACTTCCGTGTCCAGGCCGCCAAAGCGGCCAGCGAGGTCCTTCAGGTTGACCGTTTCCAGCAACGTCAGAAGCTCCTCGTCAGGGATTCGCTGGCCAATGTGGTTCGGGTACAGCAACTGGCTGCGCAGGCTGCCGACCACCATGTAAGGATGCTGCGGCAGGAACAGCATTTCCTGCGGCATTGGCCGCACGATGCATCCCGTGCCGTTGTTCCACAATCCGGCGATCGCGCGCATCAGCGAACTCTTGCCGCCGCCGCTGGCGCCGACGATAAGCAGGCCCTCTCCCGGGTTGACCGACAGCGTCAGGTCGGTGACCAGCGTCCGCTCCTGATTCGGCGTGCGCAAGGTCACATGTTCCAGCGCCAGGCGGGAGTCATGGATGGACTCGATCGTGGTGGCCGGCTTCACGGAGGCTGCTGCCGTACCGGTCAGCGAGATGGAGAATGTGTCCAGTCGATCCAGCCCCGCCACGAAGCGGCTCAGGTCTTCAAAGTTGTCGACGATCACGGTCAGCGCGTTCAGGATGGCGGCGAACGCGCCGGCCGCCTGGATGGCGCTGCCGACTTCGAGCTCGCCGGAAAGCACGCGTGAAGCGACGATGGCGCTGGGCAGCAGGATGGTCAGGAAGCCATAGGCATACTGGAACATGTTCAGGCTCAGCTGCCACTTGATGAGCCGGTCGAAATTCTGGAAGGCCTTGCCAAAACGGCCGCTCACATGGGATGACTCCAGCGCCTCGCCGCGATAGAACGCAATGGACTCGGCGTTCTCACGCACCCGGATCAGGCTGAAGCGGAAATCCGCCTCCCGCCTTAGCTGGAAGAAGTTCAGGCCGATCAGGACGCGGCCGAAGAAGAAGATGGAGATAAATGTACCGGCGATGGCATAAATGACAAGAAAGTAGACCAGCTCTCTTGAGATCGACCACAGGACGGCGCTGAAGGCGATGAGCTGCAGCAGCGCGCCGATACCGATTGAAAGGAAGAACAGGGATTGCCGCGTGAAGGTATTGATGTCTTCGGCGATGCGCTGGTCCGGATTGTCGATCGCGGCATCTGAATTGAGCTTGTAGTAGACCCGGCCCTTGAAATACCCGTCCAGATAGTGATACGTCAGCCAGCGTCTCCAGAGCAGGCCCAGCTTGTTCCTCAGGTAGTAATAGACCGCGTAGATGGGGACTGCCACCATCAGGATATAGAGACACTTCCTGATCGAGGCCCAGAAACGATCCGCGTCTTGCGCTGCCAGGGCCGAGGTGAATTCACCGGTTTGCTGGACGATCAGTACCTCGGACTGGGTCTGGCCCAACAGCAGCAGGATTAGCAGGACCAGCAAGCCGGAGGCTTTCCATTTTTCCCGCGAGAACCAGTAAAGTTTTGCAATGGCCCAGTATCGGGTCCACACATGCCGGGTGGAAGTGACGGGACGTTTCCCTGGGGCCGAAGTGGTGCCGGTGACCCGCGACTCAGGAACGGCGCTCATATCCCATCTCCCAGCACTAACCGGATTGCATACTCGCCACATGCCCGGCGCGGGACACGTGGGAGAACGGCAGAAGACTATTAATGAAATATAGGCTAGCAGAATCGATGCCTGGCTGATTCGTGGTCCCTGCCCGCAGTCAAGGACCCGACCCCGGACAGGCGAGCGGAGATCTGGCTTGACGCGCGCCCGGAACCTGATTCCAATCCGGAAGTGACCTTTCCGCTATGACAGCCCCTCCGCATGGACCGCTTCGACGCGCTGCAACTCTTTACCCGGATCGTGGAACTGGGCTCCTTCACCGGCGCCGCCAGCGCGCTGGACATGCCACGCGCCACCGCCACGCACGCCATCAAGGAACTTGAGGCCCGCGTCGGCGCGCGCCTGCTGGAGCGCACCACGCGCCAGGTGCGCCCCACGCTGGACGGGCAGGCGTTCTATGAGCGCAGCAAGCGCGTGCTGCAGGACCTGGAAGACGCCGAGACCTCGCTCAGCACGCAGGTGGCCAACCCGCGCGGCCCGCTGCGGCTGGACCTGCATGGCACCCACGCCACCATGATCATCCTGCCGCGCATCGGCGAGTTCCGGGAGCGCTATCCGCATATCGACCTGATCGTCAGCAGCGGCGACCGGCTGGTCGACCTGGTCGGGGAGGGCATCGATTGCGTGGTGCGTGCCGGGCGGCCGCGCGATTCCTCGCTGGTGGCCCGGCGGCTGGCGGATATGCCGGAGGTGCTGTGCGCCAGCCCCGCATACCTGGCCGCGCACGGCACGCCGCAACACCCGTCTGAGCTGGCGCAGCACATCGGCGTGGGGTTCTTCTCGCGCAACCATGACCACCGTTATCCCTTCACGCTGACCGTCGATGGCGAGGTGCGGGAGTTCAAGGCGCGCGGCTGGATCTCGGTAAGCGATGCCGAGTGCTATACCAGCGCGGCGCTGGCCGGCTGCGGCCTGATCCAAGTGCCGCGCTTCCGCGTGGAAGAGCACCTGCGCGCGGGACGGCTGGTGCCGGTGCTTGAGGCCTGGCCGTGCCCGGACTTGCCGGTGTCGGCGCTGTATCCGTTCCACCGGCAGCTGGCACCGCGGGTGCGGGTGTTTGTCGATTGGGTGGCGGGGTTGTACGTGGAGCGGTTCGGGCCGCTCCGGGGCGCGGCCTGAGGCACCAACGCGCCGCAATCAGGCCGCCGCGGGGCGCGGCACCGGCCGTGCCGGCGCGGGTGCGGCTTGCGCCGGCTCGCTGACCGGCAGTGTCATGCCGATCCGGATCGCGTCCGCCTGCACCTGCGCGAACACGCTGCCGCCGTGCATGGTGGCGATTGCCTTGACGATGGCCAGAGCGGCTCGCCTTGCAGCGCGCTGGTGAGCCGCTGCGACCACGCATACAGTTCGGCGGTTTCGTTGCCCTTGAGCACGTACTGGTACTGGGCACGCGGCTGTCCGGCGCCGATATTGATGTCCTGCGCTGCGCGCAGGTAGCGCTGGATGCCCGGCACCGCGGCCAGCCTGGGCCGCAGGCGGTCGATCAGGCCGCTGGCCGAGACGTCGCGGTCGGAACGGTCCTTGAGCACGATCCAGAAGCGGCCGTTGGCCAGGGCCTGGCTGCCGCCGGTCATGCCGACCGAATGGTTGACCGTCAGCACGGCCGGGTCGGCAGCGATGATGTCGGCGAGGGCGCGATGCTTGGCGACCGTGTCCGCATTGGGGATATCCGCCGCCGCCTGCGAGGTGCCCAGCACGAATGCGGTGTCCTGCAGCGGGAAGAAGCCCTTGGGGATCAGCACGAAGCCGGCCTGACGCGGAACACATTAGGCTGGTCCTGTTCGCCGTAGCGCAGCACGGCGGGCCGCGCCGCCAGCGCATCGCGCAGCAGCCCGGTCTGCAGCCGCACCGCGACAAACTGGCCCGGCCACAGCTCGCCGGCGCGGTTGTCGAACTCGGCCTTGACCCGGACCGCGCCATTGCCGGTGCCCACGCGGCTGTCGATCACCCCAGCAGGCGCCCCTGCGCCAGCGGCGCGCCGCCGTCGCGTGCATGCGCGTGCACGGCCGCGTTCGCGCCGCCGGCGCTCAGGTGTTGCAGCACCGGCAGCGCCGACTGCGGCATGGTGAATTCCACGGTGATGGGCGACAGCTGCGTGACGGTGAAGATCCCGTCGGCATCGCCGACCCGCACCAGGTTGTGGCTGCGCCGGACCAGGCCGAGCGTGCCGAGCGCGAGCACGCAGAGCGCCGCGGCTGCAAACCACAACCGTCGCGCATAAGGGCCGAGCGCCGTGAGCAGATATGAGGTGAGGGAGAACGCAGGCATGGCAGTCGGATCCGCCGGATCCACAAGCCATTGGCATGCTGGTTTATAGCCAACGGAGGCGGTTGGAACGGTGACGCCAGCCTGTCAGGGCTGTCAGGAAGGCCGCGGCGCGCGCGTGCGGTAGTCGCGGCGTGTTTGCTGACGGCTTTGCCGGTTGCGCATGGTGGAAAACCCGGGCCTGTCCCGCGGCGAAACAGCCTCTAACATGAAGTACCCGCCGCCAGCGCGGCGTACAACCATAACGCGGAGACTTCATACATGGATCGTCGACAGTTCCTGAGCGCCGCGGCCATCGCGGCGGCCGCCGGCGTCGCGCCGCACGCCATCGCGCAGCAGTGGCCGGCGCGCGCCATCCGGCTGGTCGTGGCCTATCCGCCTGGTGGCGGCACCGACGTGGTGGCACGCTTGTTTGCCGACTACCTGACGCGCGTGACCGGGCAGTCGGTGGTGGTGGAGAACAAGCCCGGCGGGGCCACCATTCCCGCCACGCAGGATGTGATCCGCGCCAAGAATGACGGGCAGACGCTGCTGGTGACGCTGGGTTCCTCGGCCACCTCGGGCGCGCATATCAATCGCGTTCCTTACGACCCGTTGACCGACCTCACCGCGCTGGCGGAACTTGGCCGCGCCCCGGTGCTGCTGGCGGCCAACAAGGATGCGCCGTACTCCACGCTGAAGGAACTAATCGCCTATTCCAAGGCGAACCCGACCAAGCCGATCCACTCGGCCTCGTACGGTCCGGGCACGTCGTCGCACTTCGGTCCGCTGCTGTTCAACCGGCTGGCCGGCACCAACCTAGAACCGGTGCTGTACAAGGGCTCGGCGCCGGCCACGCAGGACCTCGTGGGCGGCGTGGTGCCGCTGATGATCGACGGCCTGACCACCGGCGTGCCGCTATACCAGGCCGGCAAGACCAAGGCGCTGGCCACCACCATCCCGGAACGCTCTGATCTGGCGCCCGGGGCGCCTACCTTCCGTGAGCAGGGCTTTCCTGAGATGGAGCAGCTCAGCGGCTATTTCGCGCTGTTCGGCCCCAAGGCCATGCCCAAGGCCACGGTCGATGCGGTCTCTGCTGCGGTGCGCAAGGTGCTGGCCGACCCGGCCTACCAGAAGCGGCTGGCAGGCGTTGGCGTGCTGCCGCCGCAGGCGGTCACGCCTGAGGCCTTCGCCGCGCAGATCCGGACCGATCATGCGCGCTGGGGGCAGTTCATCAAGGATATCGGCTTCAAGATCGATGGGTGAGGGGCGCCGCGGCTGCGTTGGCGTGCGCAGAGGCATCGGCGTGGGTGGCGAGAGGCGGATTCTTGTCCATACTGAACTTTGACTGGCGGGCTGTCGCTGCCCGCCGGGATCAATCGCCCAAGGAGAAGAATCGTGTTCAAGCACATCTTGCTGGCCACCGATGGCTCGGAGCTATCAAAAATGGCAATGGATGCGGCCATTGGCTTTGTCAAAGCCGGCGGCGCCAGGCTGACGGCCTATACGTGCATGGAAGAGTATCCGTATGTGGCGTCAGGCGATGCCGGCCATCCCAGGCGCAAGGCCTTCGAAGAGCAAGAGGCCGCCCATGCAAGCGCCAGGCTGGAAGCGGTTGTCGCTGCGGCCAGGGCCGCGGGAGTCACATGCGAAACGGATATGACGACCTCGGTGCCCTACAAGGGCATCATCGATGCGGCGGCAAGGCACGGGTGTGACGTGATCTTCATGGCCTCGCACGGCCGCAGGGGCCTGGAGGGCTTGCTGGTCGGCAGTGAAACCCAGAAGGTACTTACCCACTGCCGGGTTCCTGTCCTCGTCTACCGCTAGACACTGCGCGACGTGCCCCGCGGGTGCTGGCGTACTGTCGAATCCACCTCACGGAGGAACCTGCCATGACGGAAATCGAACAGGAGAAAGTCGTCGCTGTGCTGGATCGAATACTCGAAGCCGAGCTCGCCGGGGTTGTGCGCTACACGCACTATTCGTTCCTGATATTCGGCTTCGGCCGCATTCCCATCGTGTCGTGGCTGCGTGAGCAGGCGAATGAGTCGCTGCTGCACGCGCACCAGGCCGGCGAATGGATCACGACCCTCGGCGCCTATCCCTCGCTTGGCATCGGCGAGCTGCTGGACAGCCACACGACGGATATCGGCGCGATCCTGCGTGAATCGCTTGCGACCGAGATGCAGGCCCTGGACCTGTACCGTGAGCTGCTAAGCCTGGTCGAGGGGCGCTCAGTCGCGCTGGAGGAGTATGCGCGGCAGTTGATCCAGCTGGAGGAACTGCATGCGGGAGAGGTCGAGAAAATGCTGCGCAAGCCCGGCCTTGCGGCGACGGTGCAGCCGCGGCAGGGCTGACCTGGGCCGGCCCGCTGCCTTCTCGTGCGTGCAAAAGCGCGCGTGCCACAAGGTTTCGCCCCCATTGCTTTCGTCCCCGACGCCGGGAGCGCGGCCCAGGCCGCGTCACCGCGCCGGCCATCCACCCCCATCGCGCACCGTACCGACCGACCGAGCCGGTCGCCAGCGCCAATATCGCCGCGGCGGCGAGCGCCCCGTTATAAGCGTCGGCTGACGCGTTCCGTGCCAGCAGCAACTGGTTCTGCGCCAGGTGGCTTCGGTGAGGTTCGCATGCGGGCGGCTATGGCAAATGCTTGCCGGGGAGCGCGGGTGCAGGTCCGCGCGTGCTGACCGGGCGCGCGCCACGCGGGTCGGCGGCTTGCCGGCCTGGCTTCGCCGTATTGTCCCTGCGCCCGGTGGGCGTGCCGCGATTGCTGTCGGTGCGGTGCGTCGGACCGGAGAACGCGCCGATCCTGACTTCCTCGCCCATCCCCCCGACGACATGCTGCGCAAAGGCGGCCCCCGAGGTGGTAGTCAGCATGGCGATTGCCATCAGCGGGTACGCGTGGATCTTCCTCATGTTTGCCTGTTTTTCGTGTAGTGGGCCCCGGGCGGGGCAAGGTTCAGGCAGCGGAGGGTAAATCAAGCGGATGTCCGTGTATGTAAGCTATTGTTAAAACGCCGGCAGCCGGGCAGGGATGCCCGATTGGGGCGAGGTGCTCCAACCATCAGGGATTGGAGAAAAGTGCTCGATATTGCACGCATGGATCGAGGGGTACGTCATGAATCCCAGCAAGCTAATCGTGGCGGCGGCACTTGCCGCGGCAACTCTTCCGGCGCTGGCACAGCCCGAGACGCGCGTGGACACGGTGTCGGGCGTCGGGGCTACCAGGACCACCGGCACGGTCAAGGCTACCGCCACGGTGGTGGCCATCGATGCCGCCACGCGCACCATTTCGCTCAAGAACAAGCAGGGCAAGATCACGGACGTACAGGTCGGCGAGGACGTGCGCAACTTCGAGCAGCTCCGCGTGGGCGACATGGTCACCGTCGAGTACACGCAGGCCTTGTCAGTGGCTCTCGCCAAGCAGAGCGGCATGCGCTCCAGCACCGAACGCGAGACCGCCGACCGGGCCGTTCCTGGCGCCAAGCCCGGCGGCACGGTCGGGCGCGAGGTGACGGTCACTGCCGATGTGGTGGCCGTCAACGCCAAGACCGGCATGGTGACGCTCAAGGGCCCAAGAGGCAAGACGGTGGACGTGCATGTCGAGGATCCGAAGCAGCTGAAGGCGGTTCGACGCGGTGACCAGGTGCAGGCCGTCTACACCGAAGCCCTTGCCATATCCGTCACGCCCAAGCAGGCCCGCTGAGCAAGGCGGACGCCGGGTGGGAGCATGCCGATGGGTTTTCTGCGGTGGTTGCACCGGCGCAATGCGCAAGTCCATGCGCACGGCAAGCAGGAGATTGCCGAGCTGGCCGAGCGCGTGACCCGGATCTATCCGCGCTTGCGGCTGGTGTCACGCTACCAGCAGCGGCTTCGGCCTGCGCTCGAGCAAGCGCAGGACTACGTGCGCGAACTCGTCCAGGGGCTTCCCGCGCCGCGGGAAGCCAGCATGCAGGCATGGGGTGACGATCCCTATGTTCACGCCTTCTTCGGCACGGCGCGTGACGTGCAGCTGGCCTTCAGCCGCTCTCCTGAACTGCGAGCGTTCTTCGAACAGTCGCCCGATGCGCCGCAGGCGTTTGCGGTGCTGGGGATGGCGATGACCGAGCGGCGCACGCTGGGGGTTGCGCTGGAAGGGGATGTCATGCGCACGGAAGTGCCGCAAACCACCGTCAGTTTCGGCGATCACAAG
The DNA here is from genome assembly GCF_058787075.1 of Cupriavidus sp. FW305-46. Lineage (NCBI taxonomy): Bacteria > Pseudomonadati > Pseudomonadota > Betaproteobacteria > Burkholderiales > Burkholderiaceae > Cupriavidus > Cupriavidus sp. FW305-46. Next base: position 3,692 of record NZ_JBYSZI010000047.1, on the reverse strand, counting down.
GTCAGGATCATCGCTCGCAGCGAGGCCGCGCTGCGCGAGGAAATTGTCCGGCGCATGTTCGATCAGTTCAGCATGGAGGGTCTCGCCCGTTTCGCTGCCGGCAAGTCACGCCGCGACGTGCTCGCGCGCGAGCAGGCGCTGCTGGTGGCGCGCCTGCGCCTGCTCCAGCAGCAAGGCACTGGCATGCGTTCGGTGCTCGGCGGCGATGCCGACGCAAGTCCCGGCGAGCAGGCCGCCCTGGGCGGGCAGATTGCCGCGAACGAGCAGGAACTTGCGCAGCTCGGCCCCGAAACCGGGGCGCTTGACCGTCAACTGGAATGCCTGGCCGAAGTCCTGGCGGATGCACGCTCCTGCTTTTCCATCGAGCAAAGATACTTGCGGCTTAGTGCCATGAACGTGCTGCTCGCGGCGGACAGCGCGGGGCCGGCATACGACATCGACCTGCTCACTGCCCAGGTCCCGGGCGATCCGCCGCTGGTGCGATCCATCGCACTGGTGCGTTTCGCGCGTGGCGACATGCTGTCGCCCACCGCCCTGATCGAGGAGGCGGAGCGGCTGCTGTGACAGCGGGGATGGTTCTCTTGCGCAGGCCCGGACCCTGCAGTCGCTCCACGTAGGCTACGCGGGCGACGCCCGCAAACCTCCTGATGGCTCCCCCGCAGACCACAGCCCTATAATGCTTCGTTCCCAATGCAAAGCGCTGCCGGGGTGATCAGGCCGGCGCAACCCACACATGTCTTCGCATCATCCAGAGCCGATTGCCGGTACCAAGCTGGTGCCCCCGCGCCTTGCACGGCGGCCGTTGGTCCGCGATGCGTTGGCCGAACGCCTGCTTGAAGCGCGGCATCGGCGTTGTGTGGTGGTCCAGGGGCCGGCCGGATGCGGAAAGACCTCGACGCTCGTGACCTGGCGCAAGGCACTGGTTTCGGTCGGCTTTGAGGTTGCGTGGCTGTCGGTGGCCGAAGAGGACAATGAACCTGCGCGCTTCTTCGACTGCCTGCTCGCCAGCATTGCGCTGGTCGACGCCGATATCGCGGCCAAGGCCGCCGATCTGACCGGGGACGGCAGCGACGCTTCCCGGGTAGAGCATTGGGTGTGGGTGGTGACGCTGATCGAGGCGATTGCCAGCCAACCGCGCGACCTGGTCCTGATGCTTGACGACGTCCACCATATCGAGGATGGCCGCATCTGGCAGGCGCTGCAATGGCTGCTTGACTACGCGCCGCCGCAGCTGCACCTGGTGCTGTGCTCGCGCGGCCAGTTGCCGCTGTCGCTGGCGCGCATGCAGTCGCAAGGGCTGCTTGCCGTCTTCGATTTGCGTGACCTGCGCTTCAGCCTCGAGGAATCGGAGGCCTACCTGCGCGAGCAACTGGGCGAGGTCAGCCCGCGCGACGCCCGGCGGCTGCATGAGCTGACCGATGGCTGGGTCGCCGGGCTGCAACTGTTTGCCCTGGATATCAAGGCCAAGCACGGCGCCGGCTTCGCGCCGATTGCGCTGCGCGATGCGAGCGCCTTCGCCCAGTATTTCGAACGCGAGGTACTGTGCCAGCTCGACGCCGACGACCAGAAGCTGCTGACCTGCGTGGCCATTTGCAGCCGCTTCAGCGCGCACTTGTGCGCAACGCTGGTGGGCGAGCCGCGCGCGGTGGCGCGCATGATCACACGGCTGGTCAGGCTCGACAGCAGCAATCTGTTCCTGATCCACGTGAGTGGCCACGACCACGAGAGCTGGTATCGCCTCCACCCCTTGCTGCGCGAAGTGTTGCTTGCGCGTGTTGCGGCCATGTCCCGCGCGCAGCAGCAAGCGCTGCACGCGGCTGCCTGGCGCTGGTTCGCGCAGCGCGAGTACGTTGACGAAGCGGTCCGGCACGCGGTGCTCGCCGGCGAGGAAGATGCTGCCGCGGACGCGATCCAGGCCCGCGCGTCCGAACTGCTGGCGCGCGACGGTCTTGGCCGGCTTACCAGCCTGCTGCGCTTGCTCCCCGCCAGGCAGGTCGAGTCGCGCTTTGCGCTGCAAATGATGCAAGCGCACATCGACCTGCGCGCCTGCCATCTCGACGCAGCGGCTGAAGCGATCGGACGGCTGGCGACGCAAGCCGCCGCGCTGGGCGAGCGCGAGCGCTACGCGGTCACGGTGCTGCGCGGCGGCATGGCGCTGATGCGGGATGACATCGGCGCGGCGGCGGCCTTGCTGCCTGAACTGGAGTGCGTGCCCGCTGATGCGGGCGACTTCCTGTTGACCGCGCGCGGCAATGTGATGGGCTGGGTCCACATGCACCGTGGCGAGCATGAGCGCGCGCGCGAGGTGCTGGCCGACAGCACGCTGCAGGGCGGTACCATGGTCAGCAGTCTGATCGGTCGCTGCCTGTCGGGCCTGAGCCTGTCGATGGAAGGCAAGATCCTGCAAGCCGAGCCCGTGTTCCGCCAGGTCCTGAGCGAGGCCGAGCAGCTCGGCGGCGTGTATGCGGGCGCGGCGCACATGGCCGCGGTGCTGCTGAGCGAGACCCTGTACGAACTCAATGAAATCGATGCGGTCTGCGAGCTGCTCGAGAAGCGGATCGAGCAGCTGGAAGCGGTTGCGATCCCCGATGCGGTGCTGCGTGCCTTGCTGACGCTCGCGCTGTCGCACCGCGTCGCGGGAAGACGCCTGGAGGCCGCGGCTTACCTCGACCGTCTGGAAGACTACGCAGTGCAGCACCGCCTCGAGCGCCTGCTGGTGATCGCACTTGCCATCCGTTCGCGTTGGCAGTTGCAGCAAGGCGAAATCGACCTGGCGGAGGCAACCGTCGCCCGTGCGCAGGACCTGTCCTCGCACAGCGCGGCCCGCAGCCCGACCTGGGAGGTCAACGTCGTTGCGCAGCTGGCCGGCAGCGGATTGTGCCTGCACCGGCACGACTATGACGGCGCCATGGCGCGCCTGAAGCCGCTGCTGGACAGCGTGCAGCTGGCCGCTCGCGGCCGGCACGTGGCCATTGTGCTGATGCAGTGCGCGGTTGCCGAGCAGGGGCGCGGCAATGCGCGCGCCGCGCAGCATCATCTGTGCGAGGCCCTGCGCTATGGACTGCGCTTCGGCATGGTGCGCAGCCTGCTGGATGCCGCCAACGGGGGCATGAAGCTGATGGGCGAATTTCTGCAGGCGCTGGCGCTAGACCCGGTACTGGCCTTTTATGCGCGGCGTCTTCAGGAGGCATCAGGCCGGTGGCGTGCCCATGCGGCGCCGCTCGCCGACACGCGCCGCTCTGCGCCGATCAGGACGCTGAGTGAACGCGAGGCCGAGGTCCTGCAGCTGATCTCGCAGGCAATGTCGAACAAGATGGTGGCACGCACCCTGTCCGTCTCGCCCGAGACGGTGAAATGGCACCTGAAGAATATCTACATCAAGCTGGGTGTGACCGGCCGTGACGAAGCGGTGGCGCTGCTGCGCGACCTGAAGGCCGACGCGCCTGGCCGCTCAGCTGGCCAGCACCGCTGACGCCACGAGCGCGCGTCCGCGCTTTCTCCTTCGCTATCCCGCCCAGCCGGGCGATCAACGCACAGCATTCCTTCCGCATCGTTCGCCAGGCCGTCGCCCCACCCGTATCCGGGAGGGGGCACGCATTCGCCCCATTCATGACTCGCGCTCTGGCCAGGGCTGGCCGGCGGGTTTGCCCGCCGGTGCACGCGTGTTCGGCACCGGAGGGAGGGGGGAAGAC